>JBJTBB010000460.1:0-3041 GCA_046091125.1 Planctomycetaceae bacterium | reverse complement strand
TGGAAGCGCGGATGACCGCGCGCATGCCCCCGCGGCGGCAGGCTCCCGGATCGCCCGCCTGGCAAGCCGACGCCCGGCCCGAAATCCAACCTCGGCGTAGGCCGGCAGGTGAGGCCGCATGAAAGGCACGGTGCCGAGGTTGGATTTCGGGCCGGGCGTCGTCATGCCAGGCGGGCGATCCGGGAGCCTGCCGCCTCGGGTGCATGCTCGCGGTCATCCGCGCTTCCATAACTGCGGGCTGGTTCAGTCGTCTCGACACCTGGCTTCTCGGCCGCGGTGCCGCAGTCGTTCAAGACGATTCCCAGCAGGCTCGCGGCGGCCACCTGCGTGTCCCCGGCGGCGGCAGCGCTCTTCAGTTCGGCAAGCCACCCGCGGACCTCATCGAGAGACCTGGCCTGGCGGGCGACGCGAGTGACCAACGGGTTGGCCGTGACTTCCCGTGCCTCATCCTCGAAGAACAGTTGCTCGTCGAGTTTCTCGCCGGGCCGCAATCCGCAGTATTTGATCTGCACCTGGGTCCTCGGCACGTTCATCAAAAAGGCCAGGCTCTGGACGACTTCGACCATCCGCAGGGACTCGCCCATCTCCAGCACGAACGTCCCTCCACGCCCCTCGAGTGATCCTGCGAAGAGCACCAGTTGCGCGGCTTCGTCGATGGTCATGAAATAGCGCCGCACGTCAGGGTGCGTGATCGTGATCGGCAGGCCTCTGGAAAGCTGCTCCTCGAAAATAGGCACGGCACTTCCGCTCGAACCCAGGACGTTTCCAAATCGCACCGTCACAAACCGTGTGCGGGAGGTCTGCCCGAAGGATTGCAGGAATCGCTCGGCAACCAGCTTGGATGCCCCCATCACGCTCGACGGATGAACCGCCTTGTCGGTCGAAAGAGCGACAAAGGCCTCGGTCCCGTGGGCGTCGGCCAGTTCCGCGAGCCCCGCGGTGGCAAGCGTATTGTTCTCCACGGCGTCGATCGGATGCCCCTCCATCAGCGGCACGTGCTTGAATGCTGCGGCATGCACGATGACTTCCGGCCGGTGCTCGGCGAGCAGCCGATCCATGCGGTCCAGGTTCGTCACGTCGAGCAGGGCGGTGATGACTTCCGTCGTCGCCCCCTGCTGCCGTCGCTGCAGATCCTGCTGGATCGAGAACAGTGCATACTCCGACCTCTCCACGAGCACGAGTCGCTTCGGGCGAAACCTCATGACCTGGCGGCAGATCTCACTACCGATCGAGCCCCCCGCGCCCGTCACGAGCACGGACTTGCCGACGAGAAACGGCAGGACGTGCGCGTCCTTGTCGGCGAGATTGGCCTGCGGCCTCGCCAGAAGGTCGCGGAGCTCGACTTGTCGCAGTTGAAAACGAGTGGCCTTGAAGGGCACGGCCCTGGTCTTTGCGGACGATTCGGCTGACGTCGATTGCTCCGCGATGCTCACCCGGACGTTGATGACGCCACACGCGTCGCACAAACCCCGTAGGCGGTCGCCATAGATCGCGCCCTGTCGCACGACGACGTCCGTCACCCGCAACCGCTCGGCACACGCCGTCGCCTGAGAGACGGGGCCGAGCACTCTGGCCCTGTTGAAGTGGGCGCCGTAATGGTCCGGATCGTCATCCAGGAATCCTGCGATGAAGCAGGTGCCGCTGATTTCGGTGGCGAGTTCACGGCTCTGAGCGTCGGCGTCGATCACGAGCACGACGGGCTTGCCCACGGCCGTGACCGGGGCCAACTCTTCGTGCACGCTTCGTGCGAGTGCCTGCATACCGCCGACACCCAGCACCGTGAACGCCCAATCCAGGAGCAGCACGGCCCGCGGCACGGGGATGCGACCGGGCATGAGATATTGACCGAAATAGTTGTAGGCGATGAGCAGAAGCATGCACGCCGTCGCTGCGCGAATCAGGCTGTTCAGATCCTGAAACCGTGCGGCTCGCCAAGGCCTGTGGCAGAAGCCCCGCATGTAGAAAAACATGACTTTCATGGCCACGACGAGGCCGATCGTCGCGTTGATCGCCTTGGCATCAGACGGGTTGAACAGCAGTTCTCCGCGAATCAAGAAAGCCAGGATGTAACTCGCATGGAAGACCGCGGCGAGGATCGCGGCAAACACGACCGATTCCCGGGTCGGCTTCAGGGATTTCAGCCACGGGAACTTCCCGATGGCGGTAGCAAGCGATGGAGTTGCGGGCATTCGAGAATCTCTTCCTGAGTTGATCTACAGCCGCTCGACGTCGATGTCTTCCAACTCGATTGAGGCGCCTTGATTCAGAAACCGAATCGCGACCATGAGCCGCTCCCTGCCCTGCCGCTTGAGCACCGTGCCTTCCAAGCCCCGCAGAGGACCGCTCTTGACCCGGACCGCCTGGCCCGGCTGGATGAGGGACTCGGGCGTGAGCGGCCTGTCGGCTTCGATGAGCCGCCTGATGCCGCGGCGATCATCCTCAAGCATTCGCTCGTCGGGTACGGAAAGCCAGCGGCTGATCGTGTTGGTGGCCAAAGCCGACCGTCTCTGCTCGTCGTCGAGCAGTGAAAATACGTAGCCGGGGAAAAGCGGGACGTACGACGTGCGGACGCGACCACCCGCTGAATGGAGCCTTCTGCGGACCAGTGGGGCATAAAACGGGATGGCAGCCGCTGCGAGCTTGCGCATGAGATCCTTCTCCCGCTTGGCAAGCGTGTAGAACACCACCCATCGGGCCGTCGCGGCGATCAAGGCATCCTGTAGCGATCCCGGTGCACCGAGCAGGCCGTCCGGGAAGACATCCCGTTGTTTGGGCAAGATGGGCATTGTGTGCAGGAGTGGACTCCGTTCCCATGGGTGGCACGCTCCTCGGCGCGACCCGCAAAAAAACCGCGATCTCGCTGCAAACACCATCGAAAACCTCCCTGAGTCTACGCTCCGGAAGGGCCCAAGTCGTGCGACGGAGACCCTCTTGGCCGCTTTCCCCGGAACGCTCCCTTTCCCGACCGGAAGGAAGGGCAAAGGTAGCCGGGTGAACGTGCGGATCACTCCGAGCGCTGTGCCCGGTCCGGTCGGCGGGAG
>JBJTBB010000459.1:0-7055 GCA_046091125.1 Planctomycetaceae bacterium | reverse complement strand
CATTTCGGGTGGAAAGGGTCACGAGTAGCGACGGCTCGATCGAATCCGACAGGAACTGCACGTGTCCGTCGGCGAAGAGCCCGTTGAGTCCGGTCATGTGCTCGCTGTAGAAGGCCTCTCCCCGGGTGTCGTTGACCGTCTTCTTGTTGAGGACGGCGATCGATCCAGTCGCCCAGCGTCCGTAGTGCTTGGTCATCGCGGGATCGGTTCGCGAGTCGACTGGAAAGCCTCTGTCGGCCGCCTCCGAGACGGCCAGCGTGTGGGCGAGGCCGTCGGTGGCACTGGCAACCGTGACCTGGACGGCCATCGAGTCATCGACGGCGGCGAGCATGCCGCTGGTCGACCACGACTCTGGCGGGAGGTGGATCCGCCCTGGATCGAACGCCGCCCCACTGCCGAAACCGGAAAGTCCGAAGTAATCCGACTTGCCTGGATACGTCACCACCGCCTCCGGGCAGCGATAGGTCGGGATGGCGGTATCGGCCGCGCGGCGGTTGTCAGGCTCGTCGTCCCAAGGGCGGGAGTGATCGATGCAATCGGCAAGTCGGGACTCTTCGACGAACGGCAGGATCAGCGAGGACCAGGCGTGGTCGCGATTCGATCGCCGATCGAAACCGGCCGGAAAGCAGGTTCGCGTCGCCTCGTAGCCCACGAGTGCCCGCCCGATCTGCGCAAGATTGGCCGTACAAACGGCCTGGCGCGACAGGGCCCGCGCTTCATGGACCGCCGGCAGGAGCAAACCCAGCAGCCTGCCGACGATGGCGATGACGGCGAGAACTTCGATCATGGAGAATCCCCCGCCGGACATCGGCCCGGAACGGCCCCCTCGACTCATCCTCCCCTGTGGCGTCATGCCCTCGAGTCTTGCATCGACACTTCGGAGAGTCAAAGAACGGGTCATCCATCCGCACCAGCTACGTCGAGCAGCAGATCCCGCACATCCGTCATTGGGAGCTTGGCCCGTTGAAATCGACGATCCGAGCAGATGAGGAGCGGTCCTTCGGAGGGGTCGTCCGGCAATCGTCCGTGCGACCCCCGGACGATCCGTGGGTCCGTGCCGATCAGGTCCATGACCGTGCGAAACCCGACTTTTCGGGCCAGTAGTTTGGCGGCGATCCGCAGCTTCGGACATGACAGGCGCGGATCGAGAAAGAGTTCGACGGGGTCGTAGCCCGGCTTGCGGTGGATATCGACGGTTCTCGCGAAGTCGGGCATCCGTTGGTCGTCGAGCCAGTAGTAATAGGTGAACCACCGGTCTGCATCGCTGATCGCCACGAGTTCGCCGCTGCGGGGGTGGTCCAGTCCGTGGTCTCGCTGTGTCTCCCGATCGAGGACGTCGGCCACGCCATCGATTCCGCGGAGGACATCCCGTACCTCCGCGATGCGCGAAGGGTCACGAACATAGACGTGGGCGAGTTGATGATCGGCCACGGCGAAGGCCTCGCTCGCTCCCGGATCGAGGAGTTCCCATCCGAGATCGACCTCTTGAATCGCGAGGAGCCCCGCCTGTCGTAGCGCTCGGTTGATCGCCACGCCATCCCTCACCGGAACAATCCCGTACTCGCTGACGACGACCACGGCGTGTCCACGATCGAGCGCCCAATCGGTGAGATCACCCACGACGGCATCGATCTCCGCGCAGGCGAGAGCCGCCTCTGGAGCATCGGGTCCGAACCGCTGGAGGTCGTAATCGAGATGCGGGAGGTAGCAGAGCGTCACGGCCGTCGGGTGCGACTCCATCACCTGCCGAGTCGCGGCGGCGATCCAGCGGGACGAGGCGATCCCCGCACCCGGACCCCAGAATTGGAAAAGCGGAAACGTGCCGAGCCTTCCCTGCAGTTCCTCGCGCAAATCTGGCGGCTGGGTGTAGACGCTCGGAATCTTGCGGCCATCCACCGGATAGACCGGTCGCGGCGTGACGGTCGCGTGCACGGCCGCATGCATCGCATACCACCAGAAGAGATTCGCGACCGTGAATCCATCGCCGAACCGCCGCCGGCCGGCATGCCAAATTTTTTCTTCCTCGCAGCCGACCAGATGATTCGACTGTCTCCAGAGCCAGACTTCGGCCAGGTCCCGGAAGTACCAGCCGTTGCCCACGATGCCGTGATCGCGGGGAGATCGTCCTGTCAGGAGCGTGGCCTGAGCCGAGCACGTGACACCTGGCAGCACACCACCGAGTTCCGCCTGGAAGCCCTCTCGTCCGATCGAGGCGATCCTCGGCGTGTGCCGGAGAAGGCCGGGGGTGAGACCGACGACGTTCACGATCAGGAGGGGTTGCATGCGGAAACTATAACTGCCCTCGTGGTGGTGCCGGACGAGAACGTTTAAGACACTCGGTCGCCGGCGGGCGCTGACTCGCCGCATTTGGGGGGCGTGCACGAGGAAAACAACCCATCCCGTGGGCCGGCAGGGCAGCATGCCGGGGAGCGAAGGAAACGCGTCGCCGATCAGGCTCCGGCCCCAGGTCGGGCCGTTCCTTGTCGGCGTCGTTGTGGTGGTGACCGGGGCCTCCGTCATGTCGGCCGAACTGCCGGATCTTCCGGATCCGATCGGCAGGGCTGGATTGATGGCGGCGGTCATCGAACTCGCCGACGGACGCCTGGCGATCCTCGCCGCGGGGGGTGCGAATTTTCCCGATGGTCCACCTTGGGACGGTGGATCGAAGACGTTCCACCGCGAGATCCTCCTCCTGTCACGCGAGGTGGCGATCGATCGGTGGGGATGGCGAGTCATCGGTCAACTGCCCAACCCCACGGCCTACGCCGCCTTCTGTCCGTCGCCCGATCGACGTGGGATGGTGGTGGCGGGCGGCTGTTCGGCCGACGGGCATCACCAGGCGGTGCTCCTCGTCAGGGCCGATGGCCATGTCGAGCCCTATGCCGATCCCATGCCGATTCCGCTGGCCTATTCGGGCTTCTGCGTGCACGACGGGAGGCTCGTCATCATCGGGGGAACCGCATCACCCTCCGCCGAGACGGCGCATGCCGGCATGATTTCCCTGCGGCTCGCCGCCCCCGGCGAAGGGTGGCGACGAATCGATGAGGATCCCCGCAAGGCGGGCATTCTTTTTTTCTGCGGCAGTTTTGGGCACGAACTCGTCTGGGGAGGAGGCTGCGGGATCTCTGCCGGACCGAACGGCGTGCAGCGACGCTACCGAGACCGCGTGTACCGCGAGGTGCCGGCGATGTCGGAGGGCCTTGCGGACCGTTCCACCGGTTCGTCGTCGAACGCCTCACCCGAAGAGGCTCGTGACCCTGGCGGGGACATCCGGCTCGATGCACCGCTCGCTGCCACGGCAGGGCCTGCGATTCCCTTGGCCGACGGCCTCGTGTTCGTCGGAGGCGATGATGGAAGGTATGCCGGCCCTCCCCAAGACCATCCGGGACAGTCGCGGACCGTTTGGTTTCTCAACCTTCAGGACGGCAGGTGCCGCCCGATCGGCATCTGGCCGACGCCGATCGTGACCGCTCCGCTCGTAAGGCTCGACGACGAACTCGTGACCATCAGCGGCGAGACCCGGCCCGGCATGCGGACGCCCGCCGTCAGCCGGATGCCGATTCCCGCCGAGCTTCTCGGCCGCGGAGCCTCTCGATGACCCCCTTGCGACACGATCGAGCCGCTGCAGGGGTTCCGGCATCGGCTCCGACGCTCTCGACGGCATGGCTCATGGTGGCATTGCTCGTCCCGGTCGCGCTCCTGAATTACCTCGACCGGCAGGTGATCGCCACGATGCAGCGGTCGATCATGGCCGACGTTTCTGGCATCGACAGCCAGGCACAGTGGGGGCACATGTTGGCCTGGTTCAAGTGGACCTATGCCCTGGCGAGTCCGTTTGCGGGATTGGTGGCGGATCGCTTCAACCGTCGATACGTGATCTGCGCGAGCCTGTTCATCTGGTCGGTCGACACCTGGGCCACGGGCCTGGCCACGACCTACGAGCACCTGCTCATCACACGGGCGATCATGGGACTCTCGGAGTCGTTCTACATTCCGGCCGCGCTTGCGCTGATCGCGGACCACCATGGCTCGGCGACACGCTCCCGGGCGGTTGGCATCCATCAGATCGGGATCTACATCGGGGTGATGCTCGGCAGCCTCGGCGGCTATGTAGCCGATGCGCCGGACCTCGGATGGAGGAGGGGTTTCTCGATCATGGGCCTCGCCGGCGCGATCTACGCGATCCCCCTCGTGCTTCTCCTCCGCGAGACCCGGCGTCGCACCGACGGGACCGACGCCGTCGAAGGGATGCTCGTGAGTCTGCGTTCGCTGGCGGGGAACGTGTCATACCTGCTGCTCGTGGCCTATTTCACGCTTCCGGCGCTGGCCGGCTGGGTCGTCCGCGACTGGATGCCAAGCGTGCTCCGTGCCGACCTTGGGCTTACCCAGGGGCTCGCAGGAGTCAGCGCGGTCGTCTGGTGGCAGGGAGCCGCGATCGTGACGGCCGTGCTCGGCGGTTGGCTGGCCGATCGATGGATGCGATCCAGCGATCGGGGGCGGATCTACACGAGCGCCCTGGGCATGGCACTGATCGTGCCGGCGCTGCTCGGCGTGGGGTTCGTCGTCGCATTGAAATCGCTGCCCTTGGCCATCGCGTTCCTGATGCTCTTCGGTGCCGGCTGGGGACTCTTCGACTGCAACAACATGCCGATCCTCGCGCAGATCGTCCCTTCGCGCCGGCGTGCCGCGGGGTATGGCATGATGAATCTGGCGAGCATCTCCTGTGGTGGACTCGCCGATATCGGTTTCGGCTGGCTGCGGGACCATCATGTGCCGCTGCCCCTTGTTTTCGGCGGGTTCGCGATGGTCGCGTGCCTCTCGGCGGCCCTGGTGTTGTGCATCCGGCCCCGATCGGGGGCCTCCCTGGAGGAATCCGCATGGTGAGCCCTTCATTCCGTTTCGATGGGATCTGCGTGGCGGCGCATACGCCGATGGCGTCCGATGGCGGACTCGATCTGGCAGGGGTGGAACGTCAGGCCGCCCACTACGCGGCTCATGGCATCCGATCGGTGTTCGTCGGGGGCACCACTGGCGAGTCGCTCTCGCTCTCGCTCTCGGAGCGCATGGCGTTGGCCGCTCGCTGGGGCGAGGTGACGCGAGGCAGCAACGTGGCCCTCGTCGTGCACGTCGGCGCCAACTGCCTGTCGGATTCGGCCGAGATGGCCGCTCAAGCCGCCCGGCTGTCGGCGGCCGCGGTGTCGATGGTCGCTCCCAGTTATTTCAAGCCCGCGAGTGTCGGCGACCTGGTCGAGTGCCTTGCGTCGGTCGCCTCAAGGGCTCCGGGCATTCCTTTTTACGCCTACGACATCCCCGCCTTCACGGGAATCCACTTTCCGATCGACGTGTTGCTGACCGAGGCCGCCCGAAACATTCCGAATTTCGCGGGTGCGAAATACTCGAATCCCGACCTTGGCAGCTACCTGCTCGCGTTGCGCCTCGATGGAGGACGGTTCGATCTTCCTTGGGGTATCGATGAATACATGCTTGCGGCCCTCTGTATCGGAGGCCGTGGCAGCGTGGGGAGCACGACAAACTTCGCCCCGGGCGTGGTTCGCAGGATCTTCGCCGCCCATGCCGCCGGGGACATGCATGCGGCACGACATGAGCAGGCACGACTGATGGAGGTGATCCGGATCGTGGCCAGACGCGGCTACATCGGGAGTTCAAAGGCCCTCATGGAACGCTTGGGGGTGCCCGTCGGACCGCCGCGGCTTCACTGCCACGCCCCTTCGGCGGACGAGATCTAGTCGCTGCTCGGCGACCTCGCGGCGATCGGATTTTTCGACTGGTATGCCTGAGCGACCGACGGGGACCGACCCAACCCGCCATCATCCGATCAGCCGCCGGCCATCTGCGACGCGGGTGCGAGCGATGACGCATCGTGATCGCCGGAAGCCCTTTCGGTTAGATTCGTATTCCCCTCCCGGACGAATCGGAAGCAGAGCCCCAGAAGGGCCGGCACGAGCACGAGCGTGATCAGCGTGGACAGGAGCATGCCGCCGAGGAGGACGGCGCCGAGACCGCGGTAGAGTTCGCTTCCAGCGCCGGGAAAGATCACGAGTGGGAGCAGCCCGAGTACGGTGGTGAGCGTGGTCATGAAGATCGGCCGGACGCGACTGCGGACCGCCTCGAGAATCGCCTCCGTCGGCTCGGCCTCGCCCGCGCGTACGACCTGCAAGGCACGTTCGACGATCAGGATCGGGTTGTTGACCACTGTTCCGATCAGGATCACGAAGCCGAGCATCGTGAGCACGTCGAGCGGCTGAAAGATCCCGAAACTCGCCCCGATGCCGTTGAGGATCCAGAGCCCCATGAGCCCGCCAACACTCCCCAGCGGCACCGACGCGATCACGACGGCGGGGTACAGCCATGACTCGAACAGCGCGGCCATCAGCAGGTAGGTGATCAGACCCGCGATCACAAGGTTGAACCAGAGCGACTTCCAGGTGGCGACGAGCTTGTCGGTGGTGCCGCCGAGCGCGATGCGATAACCACCGTCGAGCGCCCCGGAGTCCTCGAGGGGCTTCACCACCATCCGTTCGATCCGCTCCTGCGCCTCCTCGAGCGGCATCCGGGCGGGGGGCGACACTTGAACCGTGATCGCGCGTTCCCGCTCGCGGTGGAGGATCTGCTCGGGACCGCTCGAGAACTCCCGCACCTCCGCAACCGCTTCGAGTGGCACGAGCTGGCCGCCCGGTGTGACGACTGGCAGGGTCCGCAGATCCTGCGTCCGCTGCACGAAACGGTCGTCCCCCTTGATGACCAGATCGATGCGGTCGTTGTCGAGGAAGTAATCGGTGGCGTAGCCGCCGTCGACGAGGCAGTCGACCATATAGCCGAGTTGCTGGGCGTCGAGGCGCATGTCGGCCGCCTGCTCGAGCCGCGGCACGAGCTGCACCTCGGGACTCGACAGGTCGAGTGAGGGCTTCGGGAGGTTCTGGCTGCCTGGTGTGGCATCGGGAAGTTTGCCCATCACCTGCATGCCGAGTTGAACCAGCCTCGTCAGGTCCGGGCCGGTGATCTCGATGTCGACCGAGCGACCGGAGCCGATGCCG
>JBJTBB010000458.1:0-6567 GCA_046091125.1 Planctomycetaceae bacterium | reverse complement strand
GAATCGGGCGGCCAAGTCCGAGATCCGCACAAGCGTGCGACGCCTCCTCGACACGATTCGTACTGGCCCCATCGAATCCGCTGAAGATGTCTTCAAGATGGTTGCCAAGAAGACGGACCGTGCCGCGGCGGCGAATGTCATTCACCCCAACCGAGCCGCTCGTATCAAGTCGCGATTGTCCGCCCGTCTCCTCGCCGCCAAGCGAGGCTCACCGACTGCGTCGTCTTCGTCCGAGCCTGGCGCCTCTTCGCAGCCGCGAGCGTCCCGCAAGGGACAGTCAGCCACTCGCTGACACTCGGCGGTGTTCTTGATCGAGAGTGTTCCGGAGAGCACCTTCAGGCGGGACCGATCAAGGATCTGATCCGTCAAGAGCATGAAACACTGGTTCGTCCGTCGGGGCACGAGCGGTGCCGCCGTAATGGACAGTCAGTGCCGCATCGAACAGTCGGATGTCGAAGCGGGGGCTGTGTCGGGGTTCCATTCGATTGCACGTGCATCGAACACCGGTCCCTCGATGCAGGTTCTCCTCCAATCCCAGCCGCCCGCGTCGTCACGCACGGCCGCTACGCAACTGAAGCAGATGCCGATGCCGCAGGCCATCGGCGTCTCAAGAGAAACATGGCAGGGGATGCCCATCGAATCCGCCCAGTTCGCCACGGCCGACATCATGCCTTCCGGCCCGCAGCAGGCGACCATGACACTTGGCGGAGCCCCGGCCGGCGAACGACCGCCTCGCGAGGACTGCGCGACATCGTCGCCGGCGAATGAGTGTGCGAGGAGGTCCAGGACGGTGCCATGAAAGCCACTCGAGCCATCGAGGGTGGCCAGTCGTACATCGATGCCGGCGCTCGTAAAGCGATCGACGTCACCGAATGCAGCGGCGGCTCTCACGCCCCAGAAAAGCGTGACGCGGCTGTTTTCGGGGCGGGTGACCGTGCGGCCGCCATAGGAGGAATGCCCCGTGTGTTCCCTTCCCAGGGCGAGCAGGGCCGTCTGCCCGATGCCGCCGGCAACGAGTACGAGATGTTCGGCGGGTGATGCCGCGAACCCGTTGCCCAGAGGACCGACGATACCCAGTGACGTGCCTTCGTCACACGCCGCGAGCGCCTGGGTGAATCGTCCGTGAACGACGTACACGAATTCAACGGATTCTGTCTGCGGATCAACGTCATACACCGCGAGCTGGCGGCCGAGCAGTGGGTAGGATATGCCGGCGAGTCGGACCATTGCGAACTGGCCGGGCAGGCAGGTACGAGCGAGGTGTGGAGCATGCGCCCGAAGTCGGAAGGTTCGCTCGGCGATCTGTCGCTGCGAATCGATGCGGGTCGTAATCACTTCCGGCGATGTCATGCGAAACGCCCACCCTCGGCGCCGTCGTTACTGGCGTGTCGCTTGCCGCCCATCTTCCTCCATTGTGACGCCTTGCCGGGGCGGCGTCGCTTGCGTTGATCGGGCCTCATGCCGGACGTGGTCTGACGAGGCTGCGTGTCCCTGTTGGCGGAGGTGCCGGATCGCCTGCCGGATGCTTGTCGTTCGTGATGGGTCTGTCGTCCCCCCCTGGGACCACTCCCCCGTGGCACCATCCCCGAGCGAGCCCGCCTTCCCGTTTGCGGGCGGGCGTTTGGACGTCCGTCACCGGCCCGAGACTCAGGCACCGTTTCAGTGCGGAGCCGCTCGACTTCGTCCCAGCTGAGCTTCCTGTGCTCGCCGGGGAGGAGGTTGCCAAGAGAAAGGCTGCCGATAGCCACTCGCTTGAGTTGATGCACCTTGTGCCCCATCTTGGCGAGCATTCTCCGAATCTCGCGGTTTTTCCCTTCATCGAGAACCATGTCGAGCACGCTGCTGTCGCGATGCTGTGAACGGATGGCAACGCGTTGAACGCGGGCAAGTCCCTCGGCCAACGGTACGCCCTGCCGGAGCTGATCGAGGGTTTCCACTGATGGACGGCCCGCGACCTGGACGTGATACCGCTTTTCGACGCCGTACCGAGGATGTGCGAGCCGATTGGCGAGGCCGCCATCATTGGTGACGAGGATCAGACCCTCGCTCATGCGATCCAGCCGTCCGATCGGAAAAAGTCTTCTTTCTCCTGGCACAAGATCGACGACGCGGGGCCGGCCGGAGGGGTCGAAGTGGGTGGTGACGACACCGACTGGCTTGTACAGGGCATAGACCACCTTCGTGGGATCGGGGAGTCTTTCTCCGTCGACGCGGATCTCCTGTCGTGTCGGATCGACGCGCGTGCCCAGCGTCGTGGTGACGATCCTGTCGACTTCGACCCGCCCCGCGGTGATCAACTCCTCGCACTTTCTCCGGCTGCCGATGCCAGCGGACGCGAGCACCTTCTGGAGCCTTTCCAGCCCCGCCTCGGCGTCCGCCGGCAGACTGCGTCGTTCGGATCCCTGGGGAGGTTTGCCGATTGGACGGTCATCCGGGCCATGCACCTTCGCAAGCCGATCGTCGGCGGATCCCCGTCGTGCAGCGTTCGGGCGGGTCCGTCCGCCGCCGCGATCGCGACGGGGCGGAGGCGGACCCTGAGCGGATCGTCGTTTTCGTGGGCGATCTTGCACTGTCTAGAACACCGAGCCCCTTAGGGCGGACACGTTGCGGGACGCCGCCCAACGTCTCAGGCGACCCGGTGTTCCTCATCCCACCGGGCCCACGAGCTCGCTCGCAGCGCTTCTCTGAGAGCATACCCGTCCACAACGGTCTTTGGACGAAGAAGTCGGTTTCTTGCCGAGTGTCACTAGAAGCCTCCGCGGGAACGCGAGCGTCCGGGGATCACATGGACCAATGTGCCGCCTTGCAGACCGATAGCGACGGTCGTCCCGCGTTTGGTACGGACCGGTCGGTGCACGGGGCTCGTGGTGAACACTAACGCCCGGCCGACCACCATCGGGCCCGACGGACTTCAGGAACGGGCTCTGCGTAGTCGCGAGGTCGTCCCCCATCCACGAGAGGAAGCCTGAGAAGATAGGGCCCCACATCGTCCTGCAGGTATGGGTCGAATCGAACCGCCCGTCGTTGCTGATTGCGGGCTGGCCCAGGCGCCAGCCAGTCGGGCCGTCCGAGGCTCGAACAGCCTGCCATGCACAGCGACATCATGACGACCAAGGCGGCCGCGAGGCGGGCGTCAAGTGGTTTGCCCTTGTATCGGAGCGACTGTGACATGCAACGTTTCATACGGTGACCCCGTTTGTCACACCTCGCGTCGCGCGGCATGGACTTGGACTCAGCGGACCTCGGGTCCGGAGTGTAGGAGACGATCTTCATCGGCCCCAGAGCGATTTGAGCGGCCCGGGGGCTCGTTTCTCCGTGGTGCGCAAAGCATCCCCCGCTCGCTGGCCCTCGGACGTTCGTCACGCGGCGGTGGTCGGGAGGGTGGCTCTCAGGAGTATCGAATCTGTTTCGGCCAGGATCGTTTGATGTCCGATGGCAGCAGGCAGAAGGACGGTGCCACCGGTTGGAATACGCGACATGTTCCATCGATCCTCGAGTTGGAAGCTTCCGGACACGCAAATCAGAATCTCTGCGGTCCCTCCCGTGCCCGCCGTCCATTGACCGGTGGGACGAACTTCTTCCAGTGTGAAATGGGGGGATTCCACGAGCCGATGGGTGCATGGATCGCTCGTCCTTCGACGCTCGACGGCTCCTACCGGTGTGAAGGATCTCACGGCCGCGAGGCCTGCTTCCACATGGAGTGTCCGTGGACGGCCATCGCTACCGAGCCGATTCCAGTCATGAAGGCGATAGGTCACGTCGCTCGATTGCTGAATCTCAGCCACCAGGTTGCCGGCTCCAAGCGCATGCACGGTTCCGGCGGGAAGGTAGTAGCAGTCGCCTGCGAGTGACCGCCGGGTTGCCAGCACGTGGTCGATCGATCCCGAATCGATCGACCGTCTGAGCGAGAACGGATCCGTGCCTTCCCGCAGGCCAAGGTGGACGCGGCTGTTCGGCCGAGAGGCGATCACGTACCAGGCCTCGGATTTTCCCCGATCGGGTGGAGAGAGACTGGCCGCAGCCGAGTCGTCGGGATGAACCTGGACCGAAAGATCCTGTTCGGCGTCCAGGAACTTCACGAGGAGAGGAAAGCTCCGACGGTCTCCGCCATACGGTACGGCATGCGGTCCGAAGACTTCGCGATGCCTCTCGCGGCAGAGTTGACCGAGCGACAGACCGGTCAGTGGGCCATGTGCCACGATGCTCTGCGAGTCTTCGCGATCGACGATATCCCAGGACTCCGCCACGGGGCCGTTTGTCGGACCATTCCGCCCGAATTGCTCCACCAGACGGCGACCACCCCAAACGTATTGCCTGTACAACGGTTCGAAGACCAGGGGATGCAATGGCTCGTCAGTGGGCATGCTTCCAAACGATTCCACTTGGTCCGCTTGCGATCAGGGGCCGGCAAGGCCTTCCAGGAGTCTTCCCAGCCAGAAAAAGGCAACGGACATCAACAGCATGACGAGCAGCATGGCCGGTCTGATGGAATCCGCCAACTCCAACGTCACGGCCACAAACGGTATGCCCAGGCCCGCGATCTGTCCGAAACGGCCGAGCGCCTGCAGAAACCGACTCATTCCTCACGAACGCCCGGAGTCCTAGCAGAGGTGCCCCCGAGGTTCGCCTCGGAGGGCCTGCTCGATGAACGGGTCGGCGCATCAAGAGGGGGTGTGGAAACGGTGCCCACGAGGACGGGGGCGCGGGCCGCAAGGACGGCCTCGGCGCGGCATGCGTAATGAGGGATGCGGCTCGCTTCGGGGTCTCGTCGAATTGCAGCCAGGTTGGAATCGCTCAAACCACAGATACGGATCACACCACCCGCCCGTTGAATCTCCCGACCGAGCACCGAAATGGCTTCGGCAAGATCGCCGTCCACGTTGCCGACTCGGTCGAGTTCCAGCACGACCCGATTGGTCATGCTGGTCTTCAGGAGCCCGCTGACGATTCCGACGGTGTCGCGGCCGCTGCATTCGGGTACCCGCACGAACAGCCAGCCCGGGCCCCGCTCGATGGAGAATCCATTCAAATCGTCGATTTGCGACGGTGTTCGCATCGATGCCATGGTATTTCCTCCCTGAGTCTTGTCGGGCAGTGAATCAGGAACCCTTGCCGTCGAGCGTTGGTCCATGACACGGACGCCCAACTGGTTCGCCGAGACGCCCCCATCTCGAGGGCTTTGCATCTCCCCCCGGCCACTCAATCCCCTCTTAAAGACTAAGAATTGGCGCGAAGCTATCAAGGTGAATTTTCGGAGGAAAAGCCATCACGTGGTCGCCCGGGCGCTCGTTCGTGTTCGGCCGAGGCTCGGCGAGGCCGGCGTCGAGGAAATGTCATCAACGGCAAGGAATCAGCGGTGCGGAATAAGCCTGGCGGGTTGGACATCGCATGCCGCTTGCCATTCTGCCTGGTCGGCTTATCTTTCCACCTACCGATCGGCGGCAGGCAGGGATTCATGCATCCTCTGTCGACGGCTGTTGATCTCGGAGCTGCTTGTGGTCTTGGGTGGTTTGGGAATGGTGGGTCGATTCCGAAACGAGGAGGTGTGCAATGGCAGACAACGAGATGAAGCGAGTCGGTGCGGTGACGTTCAAGGGCAATCCGCTCACGCTCGTGGGTAATCCCGTGGCGGTTGGTCAGCCAGCGCCCGATTTTCAGTTGGCGTCTTACGGTGGAGGCGGAATGCAGCAGATTCGGAAGGCCGATTTGTTGGGAAAGCCGTCGATCATCAGCGTCGTCCCCTCGCTCGATACGCCGGTCTGCCAGGTCCAGACCAAGACGTTCAACGGACGTCTGGCCGATCTGGGCGCCGGAGTGAACGCGTTGACGGTTAGTCTGGATTTGCCATTCGCGATGAACCGTTTCTGTGGCGCGGAGCAGATCACCTCGATGCGGGTGGGAAGCGATTACATGGACAGGACGTTCGGGCGATCCTGGGGACTGCTGATCGATGAGTTGAAGATCCTCGCGCGGGCGGTCTTCGTTCTCGACGCGGCAGGCGTCGTTCGATACGCCGAAGTCGTGCCGGAAGTTGCGAGCGAGCCCGATTATGGCGCAGCTCTCCAGGCCTTGACGTCGCTCCACAAGGCACACTGACCGCGGCTGATCGCCCGTCATGTGCCGGGAAGTCCGGGATCCAGGGTAGAGCCGGGAGCCATAAGCCTGGATCGATTCACGGCGTCCGGATTGTAATCCCGGCGGGCATCAGGGGCCGAGTTGCCGTTGCATACTCTCGAGGGCTGTGGCAAGGGCTGTGGGGATAGCCTCGGGAAGTCGTCCACCGGCCTGAGCCAAATCCTTCCGTCCGCCCCCCTTTCCTCCGACCATTGCGGCTGGTTCCTTAAGCCATTCACTGGCTGAGAAGCCGCGCTGCTCGAGTTCGTGGCTGATGCCCGCAACGAGCGTCACCTTCTGATCCTCGAGTCCGGCGAGCAGAATCGCCACCGGGCTCGCTTTGCGGCGGACCTGGTCGATGAGTTGCCTCATCGACGCGATATCGCAGCCGACCTGCCTCACGATCACCCGGACGCCGTCCGTCACTGACGCGGAGGACAGGAGATCCTCAAC
>JBJTBB010000457.1:0-3768 GCA_046091125.1 Planctomycetaceae bacterium | reverse complement strand
CGTCGACTTCCCCGAGCCGCTCCTGCCGACGAGTCCGATCATCTCGCCGGGTTCGATGATCAGATCGATGCCTCGGAGGACGTCGCGAGGGCCGTACCGAAAATGCACGCGGTCGATTTCGATACGGCCGCGCACACGACCTGGATGAATCGGACGAGCTGCCTCCGCGACCGTTGGCGTGCAGTCGAGCACCTCGAAGATCCGCTTTGCGCTCGCCGCGGCCCGCTGGGTGGCGGGGACCATTCGAATCATCGACTCGATCCGTCCGTAGAAGCGGGAAATGTAGGCGAGGAATGCGGTCAGTGTGCCGACGGTCACCGAACCGCCGAACACCAGCCAGGCCCCCGCAGACCATACGACCACCAGTCCCATCTCGTTGAGGTAGGCGATCAAAGGGCCGCAGAATGCCCAGACGATGTTGACCGTGTCATTGGCCTGCACGACGACGTCGTTGGCTTCGCGAAATCGAGCCCGCTCACGATCCTCCTGGGCGAAGGCTTTCACCACCCGAATGCCTGGGATCGCGTCGGCCAGCACGCTCGTCATGTCGCTCCATGCGGTGTCGGCCTCCTGGAATCCCCGCTGCAGCCTCTCCCGCACGAGGTACACCACCCATGCGATCAAGGGAAACGGAGTGAGCGTGACGAGCGTCAGCCAGGGATCGATCCACAGGAGCACCGCTCCGGTGAGCATCAACAGCAGCAAGTTGGCCAGAAACTCGATCAGATTGATCGACAGAAAAAGATTGATGCCCTCCGTGTCCTTGCCGACCCTCGACATGAGATCGCCGGTCCGTCGTCGTCCGAACCAATCCAGCGACAGTCCAAGCAAATGGGAGTAGGTCTTGACCCTTAGGTCCGCCGAAATCCTTTCGCTGACGTACGCGAGCACCCACGTCTGCGCCCAGAACAGGAGCCAGGCGAAGGTGGCCGAGACCGCGAGCCCCGCCAAGTAGCCTGCCACCACGGAAAAGGGAACCTCCTGCCCCGACTGCCGGGGAATCAGCACCTTGTCCACGAGCGGCATCGTGAGGTATGGAGGGACGAGCGCAGCCGCCGTACTGGCCAGAGACAGGATGCAGCCCAGCACCGCCATGCCTGCGTGCGGCCGCGCGAAGGCCAGCACTCTCAGCAGCGACCGCCAGCCCCCGGGCGCATCCGCATCGAGGCCGTCTTCGTCGTCACCCCCCCTGTCTGCGAGTTGTTCGAACTGTTGCTGTCCAGCTGAAGAGGTGGACTCAGGTTCGCGGCTGGAATCGGTCGGCTCGCGGGTTTTCGGTACCCCATCGGCGTGGATGCTCGGATACGTCTGATCGATGGATGAGGGAACAGCGACGGCGAGCCTGTGGAGCGGCTCGGCGCGGCCGGGCGTGAAGAGCCAACGTCGGACGACGTCGGATTGTTGGAGAAGTTCTGCGGTCCCGATGCCCCCTCGGAGTCGGACCCTTATGACGGTCTGTGGGTGCAGCGTGTGGGACTCAGCGGCCGAGCCATCCCCCTGCGACGCCAGCAGTCGGCGGTTGGTCAGCAGCAACCAGCCCTCGGTGAATCGACGGTTTTGATCGAGATCGAACCGGGCCGACGCCAGGACGCGTTCATACGGTTCCACCAGAAATCGGCCGGCCGGAGGCCTCGGTCCCTGCCAGAAACCGCCAGGCTGGAATTGATCTTCCACTGGGTCCCTGAGGGCCCTGCTAGCACGGGCGGGCGGCAGGTCTGAACTGAGCACGGGCGATGTCGATATGGGCTGTTTTCGCCCGATCGGGGGACGTGGTCGCGGGGTCTTCAGGGGTTTTCAGGCCCCGCCAACGGCAGGCCTACCGGAAAGGCCGAGGAAGTACTGTTCAGATGATACCCGGGAATTCGCCGCATTCCCCCCGGGGAAGGCATGTTTGGGGGCCAACCATGCCGCCCAAGTCCGGCGGGCGTCCAAGGGGCCGGTGATGACTGGTACGACGATCGTACCGGCTGACCGGCGGGGGGGGCGTCCGGAGAGACCGCTCATGATCGCTTGTACCTGCTGCCGAGGGTACATAAAGTGTTCGACAGGCAGTAGCGGCGGTGAGGGGCCGGCAGGTGGCTGACCGGTCCGAATACAACGCTCAAGCGGCCGTTTGCAAGAAAGTTTGTCGAATTTTCCATGTCGCAGGCTTTTCGTGGCCACGGCGGCAGTGCTGACAGCGCGACGAAAGCGTTCATCATTGGACTCTTTCAGTCCGGGGCCCCGTCTTCCCTTGACGGGACTGGTCCGCTCTCGTCAATCGTCGAGATCACACGTGTTCCGATCATGAAGTGGCTCGACACGTCGCCGTCGAACCGCATCAAGTCGGGGCTGGTTTCGAGCCTTCGACGTGAAACGATTTCCTCCTGCGAACGATGTCGCCGAGGTCGCGGCACGCGGCTTGCTTCACTCTCGACTACATGGGCTCGATGCATCGCTTTCGCTCGGGGCCGCCACTTCGGCTGCCCCCACTCTCGTTGAGAAGGCAGATTTCACTTTGATGGTGAATCACGAGTCCCGCTCGCAGGACGGAACAGGCTTCAGGCTTCCCACGGGCCAACTTGAATTCCGACGGTTGAGGGTTCTTCGCGGTCCGAATCAGTGGGCACGGTTTCCGGTGGTCGAGGTCACGGTTGATCTCGGAGATCTCGAGGACTTCCCCTCGAACGCAATTCCGGGATTCAACGATTGTGTGATGGCGTGGCTGCCATCGATGGTGGAGCATCGTTGCTCGGTAGGTGAGCGAGGCGGTTTTTTCCAGCGGATGCGGGACGGCACTTGGATGGGGCACGTGCTCGAACACGTGACGATCGAACTACAGTCGCTCGCTGGATCGACGGTGGGATACGGTCGGGCCCGGGAGACTCCCGAGCGAGGCGTCTACTGGGTCGTCGTGGAGTATCGGGAGGAGCGATTCGCGATCGAATGCCTCCAGACGGCGCGACGACTCCTGCTTGCGGCGATCGCCGGCGAGCCCTTCGACATTCCCGGCGAGATCGCGAGGCTCCGTGGAGTCCTGCTGGATTGCCAACTTGGTCCGAGCACGCGCTCGATCGTTGAAGCCGCCGCCGCCCGCGGCATTCCCTCGATGAGACTGACGGAAGGATCACTCGTCAGGCTCGGATACGGCGCGCGGCAGCGGAGGATCCTGGCATCCGAGACGGACCGGACACAGGCGATCGGGGAATTCATCGCCCAGGACAAGGACCTGACGCGTCGCTTGCTCGCAGAGGCTTGCGTCCCGGTCGCCGAGGGAAGGCCGGTGACCGATCTGGCTGACGCACTGGCCGCATTCGAGGCGATCGGTGGTCCGGTGGTGGTCAAGCCGCAGTACGGCAATCAGGGCAGGGGAGTTTCGTGTGATTTGCGCACGCGGGAGGAGGTCGAGAACGCCTGGCGGGCGGCTTCCGCCGAAGAGTCGACCGTGGTCGTGGAACGATTCGTACCAGGTGGCGACTACCGGCTGCTGGTCGTCGGAAGCAAACTCGTGGCGGCCTCGCGACGTCATCCGCCGATCGTCGTCGGGGATGGTCGTTCGACCGTCCGCGAACTGGTCGACCGAGAGAACGCCGATCCGCGGCGGACCGACGCTCATGCCACGGCGCTGAGCCCGATGGTGAGCGCCGAGGTGGCGGCTCGCGGCTTGCTTCACTCTCGCCTACCTGGGCTCGATGCATCGGTTTCGCTCGGGGCCGCCCCTTCGGCTGCCCGCACTCTCGGTGGGACGGCCGAGTTGTGTTTTATGGTGTATCACGATTCCGGCTGGGT
>JBJTBB010000456.1:0-11107 GCA_046091125.1 Planctomycetaceae bacterium | reverse complement strand
GGATCGATCGGACCGGATCTCACCGGATCCGGGCGACACGACCTGGGCTATCTCCTCGAGAACTTAGTGGACCCCGGCGCCGTCGTGAATCGCGACTGGCGACTCTCGACGGTGGTGCTCGAGGAGATAGCCCAGGTCGTGTCGCCCGGATCCGGTGAGATCCGGTCCGATCGATCCCCCCTCGCCATAGAGCCGGTGGCAGTTTCCGCAGTGCTCACGGTAGAGCCTGCGGCCGTGGGCGAGGTCGGCGGTTCCACCGGTGTCCGGATCGTCACGGCTGCGCTCGGCGTCAGCCGACAGAAGCGATCGGAGTTCGTCGATGCGACCGCGCTTTTCACCGGGGCTCTCGCGGACGTGTCCCCAGGCGGCCGTCACCTCCCGCGAGAGGGCCTCGTCTCCGAGGGAGTGGAGGCTGCGGACGTCGTATGGTGAAAGCACGCCGATCGGAAGGCGACCGGAGCGGACCGCCGCCACGAGCGCGCGTGCGAACGACGGACGAGAGACCAAAATCGTCACGATCTCCCCCCGGGACTCGGTCTTGGTGGCGCGACAGGCTTCGACGAGCTTGTCGGCGACCTGCTGATCGTCAAACCGCGACAAACCCCTCGCGGCGACGGCGCGAAGGTGCCGCTCGCCGAGCAGGCTTTCGCAGAGCGTGCGGAGATCCTGCGGTGCGGCGGTTCCAAGCGCGTCGATGAGCGCCTCGATCGCGGCCGTGCGAACCCGTACCGATGCCTTCGGGTCGACGGCCACCCGGCGAAGCGAGTCGATGGCGCGCCCGTCGCCGAAGACGGCTCCAAGTTCGTCGGTCAGCCGCACGAGCCGCTCCCGACTGGCCTGGTCGACGATGTTGGCGACTCGATCGGCCACTGCGGGCCAACAGGCGGGACGTGGGGCCGAACGCCAACCGGCGAGGCCCTCGGCCATGCCCGCGAGAAGATCCTCGAGAACTTCCAGATTGCCGTTCGATGCGGCCGTCTCGCCCAAGAGGGCGTTGATGGGCTCGGGAGCCTCGCGGATCATTTCGGCGAGTCTCCGCGAGATGAGTCTGCGGGTGACCGGCCAGCGGCAGGAGCGGGCGACATCGACGAGGGCATGCGGCGCCGTCTCCGCCACGGGAACGAGCCCGTGCCACACGAGCAAGGGAAGATTGTGGTCTTCGGCATCCTCGTCGCGGGAGCCGAGGGCCATCGCGAGGCTCGGCCGTTGATCGACAGGCAGCCGTTGCAACGTGGAGGCGAGAGCGAGACGAACGAGACCCGAGGGATCATATCGTGCCGCGCGGAGGAGTGTGGGAGCGTGGGAGCGCCATTGTCGTTTCACCAGCGAAGGAACGGTCGGATCGACCGACGGCACCGGCCCGAGCGCGGCATCGAGCGGCCATCCCTCCGTGAGCAGGCGAACAGCCCAGGTACGGACATGCTCGTCATCGTGATCGAGAAGCTCGATGAGCCAATCGGGTTCGGCGCGTCCGATCGCGTGCAAGGAGAGAAGAGCCCGCACGCGGCGGATCGATGGCTCCGGGCGCCCTACGGCGATCGAGTCGGCCGCTTCGAAGGCGGATCGAAGGGCCGTCTCCGCTTCATCGCCGACTCCCCCGTCACGCGACCGCTCCGCCAGCACGAGTCGTGACCGGCGCGAGAACCATTCGTCGGGATGGGACTGCAGCGCCACGAGCGATACATCGTCGAGTGATCCAAGATCGGCGAGGGACGGATCATCCTGCGCGGGGTGCCGCGGCGTACCGTGGGTGATGCGATAGAGGCGACCGCTCGATCGATGAACGCCGTCATGTTCATGGCATTCGCCGATATCGCTCCAATCGAGGACGACGACGCTGCCATCGGGTGCGGCTGCGAGATCGATGCCCCGAAACCACTCATCACCCGCCAGGAAACAGTCGGGCTCATGGCGGGCGACGTAGCCGCTTCCCCATCGCTCGAGACGCTCCCGGTTCATGCGGCGTCCGTGGAAGTTGAGCGTGAAGAGCCGACCGCGATAGTCTTCCGGCCAGTTCGTGCCGCCGTAAATCAGGCAGCCGGAGTGGGCGTGACCGCCGCCGAGCGAATCCGCGCTGCCATCCCGCGAGGCCGACCACCCTCGTCCGGTGTCGTAGTGGTAGTGATCGGCGTGCTGATCGATGAGCGAGTAGGTGAGCGGATTCGGGTCGATCCCGTTGGTCTGAGCAAAGTGGGCTCCCGGAATCATGTGCCAGAGGTGACCGTTGACGGTATTGACGAAGAAGCATTCACCCTCCGACGTCCAATCGTGTCCCCAGGGGTTGGTGGTGCCGGTGGTCAGTACGTCGACCGCACCGGTGGCCGGGGAATAGCGCCACAGACCGCCTTCCATCGGCAGCCTGTTGGCGTCTGGCACCCCGGGGCGGCCGATCCTCGCCGGGCAGGAATGACCGCATCGGCCGTACAGCCAGCCGTCGGGACCGAATCGCAGCCCATTGGCGAAGTTGTGCGAGTTCTCCCTGCGGACGTCGAAGCCTTCGAGAACCGTCTGGGCCGGCCCGTCTGGCACGGCGTCGTGATTGCGATCAGGCACGAAGAGCAGTCGTGGTGGGCACATCAGCCACACGCCGCCATGTCCCGTCTCGATGCCGGTGAGCATTTGGACCGAGTCGATGAATACCCGTTGAGACTCAAACCGACCGTCATGGTCGGCGTCTTCGAACACGATGACTCGGTCCCGGAGGGCGAGTTCGAATCGGACGCCGTGTTCGGCGTAAGTATGGTTCTCGGCGACCCACAGACGTCCTCGGTGATCCCAGGCCATCGCGATCGGATTGCGAATGTCGGGTTCAGCGGCGAGGACGCTCACCGAGAACCCGTCGGGCACATCGAAGGCGGCCGCGGCCTCGTCCGGTGGGAGGGGTCGGCCTCGCGAAGCGGGCTCGCTGTCGTACGGCTCAGGAAAGTCGGCAATCGTCTGGGCGGAGGAGGAGAGAATCACAAGCAGTGTTGCGATCCAAACAACGTGACCGGCTGGCAATCGATGCGACATGGCTGGAGTCCCAGGGATTACGCGATGACGCCGCTTCGTACAACGGTGGCCACTCGCTCGACTGGTTGATCCCGCGATCGGACGCCTGCTCACCGTCGGCTCCAGTCTACGACGGCGTTGCGTCGGGACGCACCCTCGACCCCTGATGAAACGCTCAAGCGTTTCAGAGCGATGGACCACATCGCTCGTTGCAGAAGGATGGGAAACCCGTCAGGCGGCGCGGGAGCTGGGCCTCGCCGACGGGCGTGACCCATGCTCGCCCCGACCCCCGGCATCGATATGAATGGTCCCGGCGACCTCCTCGGGATCGCTGGAGGGGGTCCACGAATACTCGGGAACGAGAGATTTGAGCGTGACCCGGACTTCGGCAGGGTCGAGCACAGCGGCGCGTTCGAGCCGCGCGATGATGTCGGCGAGCGACGCGTGTCCGGACGGGGTGAGTCTGGCCGCACGGATCTTGGAGTGAGTCGTCTCGAGCAGCTCCTCGTGGCTCTCGAACAGTTCCTCGTACAGCTTTTCACCGGCCCGCAGGCCGGTGAATTGGATCTCAATGTCACGGCCTTCTTCGAGTTCGGAAAGCCGGATCATGTCACGGGCGAGATCGACGATCCGCACAGGATCTCCCATGTCGAGCACGAATACCTCACCCCCTTGGCCCATCGCACCGGCCTGGACGACTAGTTGTGCTGCTTCGGGGATCGTCATGAAGTACCGCTCGATGTCGGGATGGGTCACGGTGACGGGTCCACCTCGAAGGATTTGCTCTCGGAAGATCGGCACGACACTTCCCGCTGAATCAAGAACGTTGCCGAAGCGCACGGTCATGAATCGCGTCGACGCCCTCTCGGAAGTCAAGCGAACGAGGATCTCGGCAAGCCGCTTGCAACAGCCCATGACACTCGTTGGATTGACGGCTTTATCGGTCGAGATCAGTACGAACGATTCGACGTGATGTCGGGCTGCGGCATCGGCGAGCCTTGCCGTGGCGAGTGAAATATTCTTGACCGCCTCCCCAGGATGCTGCTCCATCAGCGGGACGTGCTTGTAGGCGGCCGCATGGAAGAGAATCGCCGGTCGTTCGGCGGCGAGGATGCTGTCCACGAGCAGGGGGTCGTTGAGATCAGCCAGGCAGGGGCGAATGTCCACGTCGTGGTTGAGTTGCCTGAGTTCACGCTCGAGCCAGAAAAGTCCCGTCTCGCTGCGGTCGAGAAGGACCAGCCGCCTTGGCCCCATCAGGATGAGCTGCCGGCACAGCTCCGAGCCGATGCTCCCACTGGCCCCAGTCACGAGCACGGTATGACCGTAGAGCCAGCGACCGATACCGGCCGTGTCGATCGTCACGGCTGCGCGTCGCAGGAGGTCCGCGATCTCCACGTTGCGCGGCTGCACTTGGACGCTGCCGCGTAAGAGCATCTCGATTGCAGGAATCACAAGTAACGCACATCCCGCCTCGGTGCAGTGTTCGCGGAGCCGTCGTACCTCGGCCCCGACGAGGCTGTCTGACAGGAGCAACACCTCATCAATGCGGCGAGCGGCGATGGTCGTGGCGATGGATCGGGTCGTCCCGATGACGGGCACCCCAAGCACGCTCCTTCCAATGAGATCGCCGTCCTCGGGTCGCGTCAGGATGCCCACGAGTCGTCGCGGCCGGCGATCGAGGGCGCCGTTCGCAAGGGCTCGTACCACGCCGTCGATGGAGGGGCCCGTTCCTACGAGCAGGACTCTGGCCGCCGCCGGTCCAACCCGTCGAGCGAGAATGTCATTGAGTTCGCATCCAAGCCCCCGCAGCCCGCCGAGGATCGCTGTGGCCACAAACCAATCAATGATCCAGATACTCCGAGGAACTCGGAGACCCAGGACGGTTGCCACACATCCCGCCACGAAAAGGCCGGCGAGCACGCCGAAGACGATCCACCACAGGTCCCGGAGCGTGAGCCCACGGACACTTCGTCGTCGCTCAACGAGCAAGACGAATACGGCCCACTGGAGTGGTGGCACCACGAGCATTGCCCACTGGAGGCTGTCGAGCGACTGTCTTTCAAGGACACCTTCGAAACGCAACAGGTAGGAACAGACGAGGGCTGCACTTAGTGCGAACGGAGTCACCGCGGTGACGATCGCTCGTCGAATGCTTGCTGGGAGTGGGAAACAGCTCCGGGAGTCATGATTCATCGGTTTTCGCCTCCCATCCGGCCGATGCGGTCGGGCGCCAGGACATTCGGCTCGAATGCCCTCAACTGCATGCGACGGAGGCGTTCGACGCGACTCTTGACCGCCGGTGAGTCGGGCCGTTCGAGTAGGCACCAATCAAGTTGTTCGGCCACCGCATCGAGATCACCCATCGCCATGAAGAGGTCGGCGATTTCGAGCCTCGCATTGGAGTCGAAAGGGCTTTCGTTGACGACCTTTTCCAGCAGTCCGATCGCGGCCGCGGGATCGCCGAGCGTGCCATGGATCGCAGCGGCCTCCCGGAGGAGCCGCCCTCTCGGGGCACCCTCGCGTCGTTCGGCCTCCTCGACGACCAGTGCGAGACGGCGCTCGCGGACAGGCCTCATGGCTTCGCGTGAGGATTTCGCCGACCATGCGGCGTCGATTCGTCGAAGGCCGGAGAGGTCAGGTTGAAGCAGTTCGCAGACTTCCGCCGCGGATGCCATTGGCAGTAGGAGAGAGATGATGCGGTTACGCTGCGCGGACGATGCCGCGAATGAACGTCGCAGGAGGTCGGTGGTCCGGGCTTCATCACCGTCGATCGAGGCCTGGATCGCCGCCTCGAAGAGGACGAGGGGGTGATGGGGGCGCACGAGGGTCGCCTGCACGATGCGGTCGCGGGAGAGTGCCGGATCGAAGGAGTCGAGGAACCCGAGGACTGCGAGCACGCACCAGGCGTCGCCGGCGCATGGCGTCATGTGGACGGCACGGCGTGCAGCCGCCAACGCGCGTGCAAGATCCGCAAAGCCATCTCCGGTCACTCGGGCGACCCAGTTCACGGCCTCGTCATGGCCGGCGAAGCGGCCGTCCTGGACGGTCTGTCGTAGGTCGAGCAGGGTCAGCGACTCGCCCGCGACGAGCCGTCGCAGCCCGAATCGCTCCAGCCTGGCGACGGCCAGTTCCGCCCACGCGTGTGGGTGAGCCGGCCGGATTGTCACCACCTCCTCGAGGCTTGCAATGCGATCATCCAGCACCAGAAGGAGGGCTCGTCGCTCCGCGGCGATCGCCTCCGGAGCCGTGATGGAATCAGTGAGGCCTGCATCAGCGGCTGGCGTCCGGATCGACACCGCTGTCGCTACGACTTCTCCGGCGACCGTCGATACGGCCCGCTCTGCTTCAGTGGCCAGGAGGTCGTTGCCATGATCGGCGAGTGCCAACGACTGCTTGATGGAGCGCTCCCAGACCGGCTCCGAGCGAACGGCCGCCGCCTGGAGGATGGCCGATGCCATGAGCAGTGAAACGACTCCAGAGGCCGCCACGACTGACGACATTCGTCCCAGGGAAAACCGAACGGACGGCATCGATGGTGACCGTTCGGAGGCCAATCGGACGATGCTTGCGCCCATCGCGAGCAGCAGTGTGGAGATCGCCGGCGCATACCATGTGAAGTCCCCCACCGCGTGCCCGGCCCCCGCCGCGAGCATGCCGGCGCCTGCGGCCGCGATACCGCGTTCCCGGTTCGAGGGAGAACCGGCCAGGATAAAACAGCTGACAAACACGAGCAGAATCGTCATGCAGGCCAGGAGCAACCCAGGGATGCCCGACTCCACGCCGAGGGTCAGGTAGCTGCTCTCAGCATGGGTGAAGACAAGCCCTCCTGTGGGTGGCATGGAAATCGGCGAGACGTCGGCATGGGTTCCCACTCCCGTTCCAAGCCAAGGGAACCCACCGATCGAACGAATCGCGGCCTTCCACACTTCGAGCCGGCTGAATCCCTCGGCGAGTTCCTGTTCGTCGAACAGCGTGGCCAGTCTATTACCCACATCGTCAGATCCGTGGATCGTTAGAGCGACGCCGAGAATGCCGGTTGCAATCAGCAAGCCGATGGCCGTCCGCATGCCGACGTGTCCTGACCACACGAACAATCCCGTCGTGGTGACTGCGGATAGGATCAGAGCCAACGTCCCACCACGCGAGAGCGACAGCGCCGTCGCAAAGGCCACAGTCGCCATTGCCGCAAGTCCCAGGGACAACCGTGGTTCGCTCGCTCGCTGTGGTGGAGCAGGACGGTGAGAGTGACGGTGTGTTCGGCCAGTCGTGCGCACACCGTCTGCCAGCGTCCACCAGGCGACAGCGGAGAAGCCGATCGCAAGGAAGCCTGCGAAGTGATTGCGGTTGGTGAACGTGCCCTTCACCACGCCTCCGGCCGAACCGAAGGCGGGCTCGTAGATCCAGAGAAACCTGCCGTTTCCGAAAAGATACTGCGCAATGCCAACCAGCGAGAGGCAGACGGTCGTTCCAGCGACGACTCGCAGGAAGCGGGCGAGGTCGTCGGGGCCGTGAACCCGTTGGGTGAGCACCCAGATGTACGCGGCTTGGGCGAAGAGGATCATGAGCCCTGCGAGCGTCTCCTCGGGAACCAGCGAGATCGTGCTCCATCGCATGTTCTCGCCGGAGCCCTCGGAGTACCGAGGCAGGAGATCCGCGAGCTGTGGACTGATCGCATCGACCATGGCTGGCGGCAGCGGCACGATCTGGATAAAGGTGACCCCAAGTCCCGCGAGCATCAGCGCATCAGCGATACCCGCCCGGATGGTCTCACGACCGGACATCCAGGACCGCACGAGCCATGAGAAAACAGCGAGGATGGCCGCGCACGTCAGCAGCGACTGGCCAGCCGGATGACGCCCGCCGATTGCAGCCGTGACGCCTGTGACCGCGAGGATGGTCGCCGCGTCAAACAGCCACTGCTCGAACTTTCCGCCGGGCAACGGCGATGGAGGTCTTCCAAGACCATATCGCGAGACCGGAGGGACTTTTGTTGGACGCGACGGATCCATCAGGCGGCCCTCGAAGACCTTCCGTTCCTGCCGCGGTCGTGGTCGGTGTCGTCACGATGGAGGACATTCCCGTCATGCCGATGCACGCTGTCCTCGTCGGCGGCATCATCTGCATCTTCATTCATGGATTCGTCGTCGTCATCCATGTCATCGAGGCCGTAGGCGTCGCCATATCCATATCCATACCCATATCCATACCCGTAGCCGTAGCCGTAACGCTGCTCGTCAAGGCCGACCGCATTGACGACGACTCCCAGAACATTTACGCCGAAGACGCGGAGCGTGTCGACGGCACGGGTGAGTACCCGCCTTCGATTTTTCTCAGGGCGAATCACCATCACGAGTCCATCACACAACCGACCGATGGCTGCGGCATCGGTACCGGCGAGCACGGGTGGAGAATCGACGATGACCTGGTCATACTTCGACTCGGCCCATGCGAGTAATTCGGCGAATCGATCCCCGAGGAGAAGCTCAGCCGGGTTGGGCGGCCGTCTCCCTGCGGGAATCACGTCGATGGCAATCGATCCCGCGTGCGTGGCGAGCGATTTGGCTTGGACAGCGATCGGGTCCGTCGCACGCAGCAGGTCGGATAGTCCAGGCAGGGCACGGCGCCCCACGAGCTTCGTGAGCCCTGGCTTACGCATGTCACCGTCGATCATGAGAACCCGCTTGCCCGCTTGGTGATAAGCCACGGCGAGATTGGTGGCGATCGTCGTCTTGCCATCCCCTGGCTCTGCGCTTGATACGGCGATCCGATGGCTGTCGGCGTTCCCCATCACGATCACGGTTCGGATTGTGCGGAACCCTTCGCTCGCCGCATCGTCGTTCGTGTTGTGCATGTGGGCTCCGTCGAGCCCCATGGGTTCGTCCTCATAATCATGGATCTGGCCGAGCATGCCGATCGTTGCCAGCACAGGCAGTTCGAGTTCCGACTGCAATTCCTCCGGTGAGCGGGCACGGTCATCGAGCACGTCCACGACAAATACGATCCCCAGGCCCACCAGAAGCCCGCCCATCGCGACGGCGACCACAGTCAGGGGAAGGCTTGGCGACACGGGGCTCTTCGGTGAGACCGGCTCACGAACCACGGTGGTGCGGACCCCACCATGATCCTGGCGGAGGTCGACGCTGGCTATCTGGTTGAGCAGGGTGTTACGGAGTTCACGCAGCCAGCGGAGATCATTCTCCACGATCTCCAGTCGTGAAATGTCGCTCGTGAGGCCGATCGATTCGAGGCGTGCCTTTTCGAAATTCTGCTGAAGCCATTCCTCTTGTTGCGTTGCCGCCTCGAGCCGCTGTCTGACGATGTCGGTGAGACGGGCCGTGAATGCCGTCTCGTCGCCGCCGAATGGCAGGGCCGAACCGAGGCCGTCGAAGCGGGCGAGGTAGCCTTCCAGCTCCTGGATCTTGCGGCGCCGCTCGACGACCCTTGGGTGGTTGGTGCCGAGATACTGCAGCAGCGTATCGAGTTGAGAGCGGTCCTCGATGAGTTGCTTCTCGAAGCTGACGCGAGTCTGCACGTCCTTGGAGCCAAGGCCCATCGAGTCGAGAAATGCGTCTTTTCCGAGTGTTTCCTCAACCGCGACGAGGCTCTCCCTGACGCTACGCCCATTGGCGACGGCTTCCGTCAGGGCCCGGTGGGATGCCTCCAAAAAGAGCCGCTTCTTCTGGGTTTCGATGAGGGCGGCATTCAGTTGCACGGCCCGCTCGACGAGCGGATGCACGGGCTTGCCTTCCGTGCTCGCGCCGATGTCACCGACCCGTTGCCGCACGGCGAGATATTCATCCTGCTTCTTTTCGATCTTTTCGTCGACCTCGTCCTTCTCCCGTTCGAGGAGTTCCACGATCGACCCAGCCGTGCCCCGATGCGATTCCTCCATAAAGGTGGCGTACGCGCGGATCACTGCAGCCACGACCACGGCCGCATCCTGTCGATGCTGTGAGCGGAAACCAATCTCGAGGATATTGGTCTGCCGTACAGCCTTTACGGAAAGGTTCCTGGCGATTGACGCTGCGGCGATATCGACTTCTCGTGAACCCAGTCTGGAGAGTGTCGGGCTGTCAAGGAGCTTCGCAGCGGCCTGCAGGACGAGTGGGCTAGCGAGTAATTTTTCATAAGTGGCCATTGCGCCCATGTCGCCGGACGAGGTGAGTGACGTGCCAAGCGCTTCCTTGTCGGCATTCACGATGAGCAGTTGGGACTTGGCCTCGTACGCCGGTTCCGCGGTCGTGAAGTAGAGGATTCCGAGAAGGACGGAGACGCCCATCGCCGCGACGAGAACCCCTCGACGATGCCAAGCGTTGCGCATGAAGCGGATCACCCCACGCAGGGTCTCCGCGGCGGCATCCTGATCGGTGAGATCGTGTTGGTCGGGCATGAAAGCGTGGAGTGTGTGAGAACCGGGTGATGGTTCAGAAGACGGCGATGCGTCCTCCAGCGACGAAGCTGAATCGCAGGATGCTGCCGATCAGATTGTTCATCACAGTCGCCGGCGTCTGCTCGACGCTGACGACGTCGCCAGGCGACAGGAGGATGTTTGACTCGTCCTCTCGCTGGGCGGCCCAGACACTCGTCTGGATGACCACCGGCCTGGTTTCTGCCTCGAGGTGTCTCGTGATCAGAATCTTGTCGGCCCAGTTGTTGCTGCGCTCCCCCGCCATAGCGAGGGCATCGAGCACCCGCATCGGCTTACCAATTGGCATCGGATACTGCCCTGGCTTGTGGACGAGGCCGATCACGCTGACGGGGAGCGGATCACGGGTCTCGACCCGGACGACGTCTCCATCCTCGAGCGTGAGGTCGTTGGATCCGGACGTGTCGACGTCCGCCAGATCGATACTGATCGTCTGGGGAACGGCCTTGGCGGACTGTCTCGACAGGATTGGTGGGAGCCCTCCGACACCCCCTTGGGGCCGCAGGAACTGCGCTGACTCGACACCACCTGCCACGTCGCCATCGGTCAGGGATGAGGCTGTCTCCACGTCCGACCGTGATATCTCTTCAGTGGCGAGATTGCTGGAGCGTGGATGTCGCGTGATCTCGATCGTCGTTCCCGCCCGCTCGCTCAAGGCTCCGGCGGACACGAGCGCGGCGAGGAGTGTGC
>JBJTBB010000455.1:0-6996 GCA_046091125.1 Planctomycetaceae bacterium | reverse complement strand
GGAACAACTCGAGGCGAAGTTCATCGATCAGGCGGCCGCCAGCGGCAAACCTCGCGGCCTGCGGTGGCTCGAGGTCGATTTCGATGACGATGTGCTCTACGCACGCGATCGTCGCACACGGCTTCTGCGGGCGCTTGTGGCCATCGAGGTGAGATTCGAGGCGATCGAAGGTGGGGGGATGGAGGAGGTCGAAGCCGTTTCGAACGTTCGGGCGGCGACCGGTGAGTTTCTCCACGAGTCAGGGCGGTGGCGCACCGAAGGCCGGGTCTACTTCAATCTGGCTCCTGAGGCGACGGTGAAGTATCTCGCCGCCGACCTCGAATTGGTGGCGGCGGAGCCGGCGGCATCTCGGCACTGAGCCGCTGGCGAGATCGATCCCCGCTCCCTGTCCCCGAGTCCTCGTTGTCCGCCGATCGCTCGTCGGTGGCCCTTGTCCCCGGGCTCGTCCAGGGGAGCCCTGTCGATCAGGTAAATCCTGACGCCTCCGCGGTGGCAGCCCTGGAATACGGGAGCGGGTCGTTCGAAGGTCGGCCGCCGTTTCGTGGTGGTTCAGCCGATGGAGGAGAGGGGAAGAAGGGGCCTCTGCGACGGAGCCGTGGACGTGTTGCTTCGAAGAGTCGGGCCCGGAGCGAGAACGGCGGTCCGGGCATCACTGCTGCTTCTGATCACGGCGTCGACGGTGCTCGTAGACACGACGCCTGATGGATGGGCGTCAGCGGACGGACTCGATCGCCCCGCCTTCGAGCCATCCTCGGAAATGCCGATCGGCCCCTCGGAACACGAGCGGGCCGAAGGCTATCTCCGCCGCGCACGGGAATATTACAAGGGTTCCAGTGAGATGCGGAAGCAGCGAGAGTGCCGCTGCGTGGATGGGTATTTCGCCGCCTGCGAGGCGGCCTGGGACGCCATCTGGACATGCCCGGGCGGCGACGTGCTCGTGCAGGCAGCAGACCTCTATGCCGAGTCGCTGACATGTCTGCTCGAGACGGCCGGGGAGTACGATCGAATGGATCCCGCCCGAGGGCTGCTGATCGGACCCGCTCGGCAGCGGACGGTGATTCCCGTCGTGACGCATGGTCTCCCGCTCGAAGCGTCGGCGATCGAAGGCCTGCTCCCCGTGACGCCGCCCGGGGACAAGCGGATTTCCCGCAGCCAACAGCGACACGGCTTTGGGCTTCCCGACACACTGCGGGCGAGCGGCGGCAGTCACTTCGCCGCGATGCGGCAGTCGCTGGCAGCGACCGCGGTGCTGCGATTCACACCGCCCACGAAACCACGGCCGCTTTCGAGCGTGCCCGGGCCCCTCTCCATCGAGCCGGCGCCGGCCGTACTCGATCTTGTCAGCCCGGTCGAGACGGCGGCGGTCAGGATCGGCTGCACTCGGGCCCCGCTCGCCGCCGACCTGACGGCGCCTCTGCTCGACATGCTCGAATGCATGCCCTCGGAGGGCATCGCGGGGTTTCTCATGCCCTACGGTCGTCCCGATGTTCAGGCCCGACTCGAATTCCTGGAGCCCTACCAGCCGGGAAAGGTGCCGGTTGTCTTCATCCATGGTCTCGCCAGCGATCCGGGTACCTGGTTCGATCTCCTCAACGAGCTTCGCACGTGGCCAGCGTTCCATCGCCACTATCAGCCGTGGGTATTCCGCTATCCCACGGGAGCGTCGTTTGCGATGTCATCGCTCCAGTTGCGGCGGCAGCTGCGGGCGGCCGTGACGGAGGCGGATCCGAAAGGCTCCGACGCCGCGCTGCGCAGGATGGTGCTCGTCGGACACAGCCTCGGCGGGCTGCATGCGAAGATGCAGGTGGTGCACAGCGGCTCGGCGTTCTACGAGTCGGTTGTGAAGGTACCGCCGGCGTCGCTGCGACTCCCACCGGAGCGACGCGAGGATTTTCTTTCCCTGTTTTTCTTCGAGCCGCTTCCGTTCGTCCGCCGAGTGGTCTACATCGCGACTCCCCATGGTGGATCGACGGTGGCATCGCTCGTGGTCGGACGGACCGCGTCCATGCTCGTTCGCCCGTCGCCGCAGGTGCGGGCGGCGCATCAGGCGATCCTCGAAGCGAATCCGGGAGCCTTTCAGCCCGAGTTCACAAACGGACTCCTGACGTCGGTTGACCTGCTCGAGCCGACCAATCGCCAGCTCGCGACGCTCAGATCCCTCTCGCCAGACCTGGCCGTGGCGACACACTCCATCATCGGCTGTGTCCACCAGTCGCCCGTGGGTGGCGAGGGAGACTGTGTGGTACCCGTCGAGAGTGCGGCGGAGCGTGGCGTGTCGAGTGAAATCGTCGTTCCGGCGCAGCACACGCGGGTGCATCACCACCCGCTGGCGGTCCACGAGATGATTCGGATCCTCGATGTGCATCTCGAGGAGTGCGCCAGGGACGGAGGAGGGGGGCCTGCAAACCCGGCCGTCGAGGTGGCTCGGCCATCGGTATCATCGCGGGCGAACTGACCTTCTCGGACGCGAGCGTCGCAGGGTGAATCTGTCGGTCGAGGCGATTCTGGCGGCCGCTCCGAAGCGTTCACGGTCACCCACCTCCGGAAACCGATTGAAAGGGCACGGTTGGCGCAGTCGGCCGCTCCACGAATCGGGGGTACCACCATGGAAGGACTGGACGTCGCGGTCGACACTGCGCTTTGGTCGATCTGGAGCGTGGCAGCGGTTCGGGCATCCTTGGGGCTCTCGCTGACGTTCACGCTCGCCGCAGTCGCTCTTTCGGCCACCCTGGCACGCGCGGGGCGAGTCGCCGGCGGTCGTCCCTGAGTTCGTTCGGGTACGGGCGGCGATCAAGCAACGAAACGACGAGACGACGATCAGCGGGGAGTGCGTCATTGCTTGCGGACGCGCGGTCATCGCAGCACCTGCGATCGTCCGTATTCACCGTTGGAAGGGCGTCGGTCGGCCTGCCAATCCGGAGCAAGCCAAAATGAAAAGGCCCCGCGGTTGGGGAAACCACGGGGCCGATAGCGGCTCTAGACGTGTGGGTCTTTGGGGGGGAACAGCCGCCGACGAGATCCTTGTGTACGGTGATGTGTCAGCGGGTTCGCTGAGTCCTTCAAAGGTACATGATGGATCGCTTCGTGTCGAATCCAAAGACGTTCGTGGGGTTTTTCCGTTTGGTATGCGGCTTTTGGACGGAATCTGAGCCGATTGTGCCGGTGGAGCCGAGCCCGTCTCCAGGACGACCCTGAGCCACCGAGGCTATTGGCTCGCCAGGTCGCTCCGTTTCCTCGCCGAGAGCCCCGCGCGGGTTTACAGGTGGGCCCGTCGGGTCGATAATTCGTTCGATCCGGCACGTTTCTGGCGGAATGCAGGCACCTGGGAACCCATCATGGCAGACTCGAGGATCGATCCTTTTTCCGCCCTGGCCACGTTTCAAACAGGTTCGGGCCCCGCCGCGTTGCACCGCATAAGGGCCCTTGATGACGCGGGTGTCACCGACACCTCACGGCTCCCGTACTCGATCAGCACCATCCTCGAGGCACTGCTGCGGACCTGCGACGGATTCGAGGTGACCGAGCAAGACATCCGCTCGCTCGCGACCTGGCATGCCCCCCGACCCGCGGAGGTCGAGATTCCGTTCAAGCCCTCCCGAGTGGTTCTTCAGGATTTCACCGGCGTGCCATGCGTCGTCGATCTTGCGGCCATGCGAGGGGCCATGCAACGGCTCGGAGGGGATCCGACCAGGATCAATCCGCTCGTGCCGGTGGACCTCGTCATCGATCACTCCGTCCAGGTCGACTCCTTCGGGACGGCCGACGCCCTCGAACGGAATGTCGAGGTCGAATTCGATCGGAACCGTGAACGCTACGCATTTCTCCGCTGGGGGCAGCAGGCATTCCGAAACTTCCGCGTGGTGCCCCCGTCCATCGGCATCGTCCACCAGGTCAATCTCGAGTTCCTGGCGGGATGCGTCTTCCTGCGGGATCAGCCGGAGAGGGCGTCCGGCGTCAAGCGGACGCTCCCGGTGGCCGTTCCCGATACGCTCGTCGGGACCGATAGCCATACCACGATGATCAACGGCCTGGGCGTCGTGGGCTGGGGCGTGGGGGGCATCGAGGCGGAGGCCGTCATGTTGGGGCAGGCCATGTCGCTTCTGCTGCCCGAAGTGGTGGGATTCGAACTCACCGGACGTCTTCCCGCGGGAACGACGGCCACCGATCTCGTCCTCACCGTCACGGAGGTTCTGCGAAAGGAGGGCGTGGTCGGAAAGTTCGTGGAGTTCTTTGGCGAGGGGCTTTCTTCGATGACGCTCGCCGACAGGGCCACGATCGCCAACATGGCTCCGGAGTACGGTGCCACCATGGGCTTTTTTCCGATCGATGACGAGACGCTCCGCTATCTCCGGCTCACCGGTCGGGAGGCATCTCACGTCGAGCTCGTGGAGCGGTACACGAAAGAGCAGGGGCTCTTCCGCCAGGATGCCGCGGCGACACCGGAGTTCACGCGGCGGCTCCAGCTCGATTTGGGCTCCATCGTTCCGAGTCTGGCGGGGCCAAAGCGTCCGCAGGACCGCGTGCCACTCGCGGCTGTCAAACGTACATTCGCCGAGTCGCTCGCGGCCCCCGCCGCGAAGCGGGGCTTCGGCCTGGGCGTGGAGGCGATCGCCCGGACCGGAACGGTCGCGGGCCCAGCCGGCCCGTCCACCATCGCCCACGGTGCGGTGGTCATCGCCGCGATCACCAGTTGCACCAACACGAGCAATCCTGGAGTGATGGTCGCGGCCGGCCTCCTCGCGCGGAAGGCGGTCGCACGCGGGCTCTCGACGAAGCCCTGGGTCAAGACGAGTCTCGCTCCGGGCAGTCGCGTGGTCACCGACTATCTGGAGCGATCGGGGCTGTCGAAGGATCTCGACGCCCTCGGCTTCCAGACAGTCGGCTACGGATGCACCACCTGCATCGGCAACTCCGGCCCGCTGCCGGAGCCGGTCGCGTAGGCCGTCGCGGAGGGGGATCTCGTGGCGGCGGCCGTGTTGTCAGGCAACCGCAATTTCGAGGGCCGGGTGAATCCGTTGGTGAAGGCCAACTGGCTTGCGAGCCCGCCACTGGTGGTGGCCTATGCGCTCGCGGGAACGACGGAGATCGATCTGGTCCAGGAACCAATCGGCTCTGGAAGCGACGGGAAGCCCGTGTTCCTTTCCGAGATCTGGCCCTCGGCGGAAGAGGTTCGCAGGACGGTCGAATCCTGCGTCGAGCCCGACCAGTTTCGGTCGCGATACGGTGACGTCTGGACGTCGAATCCACGCTGGAACGATGTGCCGACCGGTTCAGGAGAACTCTACGACTGGGATGCGGCGAGCACCTACATCCAGGAGCCTCCGTTTCTTGCGGACGTCACGCGAGAACCTCGGCCGCCGGTTACGGTGCGAGGGGCCCGCGTACTCTTGGCGCTCGGGGACAGCGTTACGACCGACCACATCTCGCCGGCCGGCAGCATCGCCAAGACAAGTCCGGCGGGAAGCTACCTCATCGGGCATGGAGTGTCTCCCGCCGATTTCAACAGTTATGGTGCGCGGCGGGGCAACGACCGCGTCATGACCAGAGGGACCTTCGCCAACATTCGCATCCGCAACATGCTCGTGCCGGGGACGGAGGGGGGCGTCACGCGTTTGCTGCCAGGCTCCGAGGTCATGTCCGTCTACGATGCTTCGATGCGTTACCAGTCCTCCGGGACGCCCCTGGTGGTGCTTGCCGGCACCGAATACGGTACGGGCAGTTCCCGGGACTGGGCCGCCAAGGGAACGATGCTGCTCGGGGTGCGTGCGGTGCTCGCGACCAGCTTCGAGCGCATTCATCGATCGAATCTCGTCGGCATGGGCGTGTTGCCGCTCGTGCTCCCGAAGCCATGGCAGGAACTTGGCCTGACGGGCGAGGAGACGTTCGACATTCCCATCGACGACTCGCTCTCGCCCCGGATGACGCTCGAGGTGACGGCTACCGCGAGCGACGGCCGAATCCAGCGGATCCCATGCATGGTGCGGATCGACACTCCAGTTGAACTGGCTCAGTTTCGCGAGGGCGGCATCCTGCCCTACGTCCTGCGGAAACTACTCGGCTGAATCGTTCGGTCGCCGAAAGGAGTCCGACTCAGGACACGTCGGAAGGTCATGCGACCGGGCGAACGATGGATCAGTCGCACGACGTCAGTCGATGGCAGCCGTTGCATCGGTCAAAAGGTGGAGTTCCTCGGGGTCCACGACCCATCCCCGGCAGTCCGATGAGCCGCAACGGCATGGGATCGCGGCATCGGCCGGCCAGCAGTAATCGATCGTCAACTCCTCGCCGGAGTCGATCGTGCGGATGGTCTGCAGCCAGAGTCGATCCTCGGGGGCGGTGCGTTCCTCGTCGACCCAATAAAAAAGTTCGCAGTTGGGGTCGCAACAGTGATTGACGAACCGGAACGGGGGGGCGGGTTCGAGGAGCCTGCCGCTCTCGAGTTCCATGCAGTAGCTGGAGTCCTCGGGGTGAGCGTCCATCACCTCGCCGTGGATCTCTCCGAGCACGGTGCCCGCGGAAATCCTTTTTCGGGCGAAGAGGCCTCTGCCCACGGGGGTGTGCCCGACACGGACGAGGTCCCGCAGAGTCCGCTGGGGACGGATGGTCACGTGCTTGTTCTTGGTCACACTTGAAGCCCGTTGAAGATTCTTCCGAGCGTACACTCGGCGGCCCGGGCGTCAATGGAGCCGATCACGAACCGTACTCAGCTCGACAGCTCGTCACGAACCTTCTCGAGCAGCCGCTTGGTGGCCCTGACGCCCTCCATCTCCGGCAGCGTCTTTCCCTCGTACTCGATGCCCACGTGGCCTCGGTATCCGCCCTTCACGACGAGGGCCAACATGCGACGGTAGTCGGTGCGGACCTCGTCGCCCGCGTCGTCGAATTCGTGGCTCTTCGCGCTCACCCCGAGGACTCCAGCTACTGCATGGAACTCGAGAGCGGCAGGCTCCTCGAACCCGCCCCCCCGTTCCGGTTCGTCAATCACTGTTGCGACCC
>JBJTBB010000454.1:0-2546 GCA_046091125.1 Planctomycetaceae bacterium | reverse complement strand
CACGCACGCCACGATCGAGTCACTCGCAGGGCTGGATCGCGACACGCTCGGCCGACAGGCCCGCTGGTTTCTGCCGGTCATCGAACGCTTCTCGCCGGCGTACATGGAGGAGGTGCGAGGACTCGCCGAGGGTGCGGGGATCCCCTTCGATCACGCACTGTTGTGCCAGGTGCGGCTGGAGGCCGTCCGCGTCACGGAGGGCTGCTCGGCGTTCGCGCTCACCGGTGAGGCCACGGCGGGCGGACGGCCGCTCGCGGGACAGAACCAGGACCTCGAACCCGACTTCGAATCCTGCGGGATCATCCTCCGCATCCACCCCGATGACGGGCGACCGCGGGCGGTGTTCTTCACGTTCGCGGGGCAACTCGGCTACGCCGGCATGAACGAACACGGCGTCGCCAACTTCGCGAACGCGTTGTTCGGCCAGCCCTGGCGACCGGGCCTCCCTTTCTACCCACTGCGTCGCGCATTTCTCGAGCAGCCATCGGTGGCAGCATGCCTCGAGATCGCACGACGCACACGGGCCTGTTCCGCGGCGAACTTCGTCTTCTGTGACGGCGCCGGCGGCATCGGCGACATCGAGATCCGTCACGACGAGGCGGTGGAATACCGGGGCGACATGCCCGAGGCGCGGTTGCACACGAATCATTACCTGGTCGATCGCTTCCGCCCCTTCGAGACGCACGAGTGCCCCGACTCGAAGCAACGTCTGGAACGCTTCACGTCGCTCGTCCAAGCGGGCTGGGGTCATTGGACCGTCGAAGGACTCAAAGCCCTGTTATCCGACCACGACGATGGGACGGCCGGGGTGTGCCGGCACGGTGCCGGCGGCACGCACTCGATCGCCGGGTACATTGCCGATCCGGATTCCGGCCGACTGCACGTGCGGCGGGGACACGGCTGCTCGGGACACTGGACGGCCTACGAGGTTTGAGCGAGACACGATCCATGACGCCCTCCCAGCCGCCGATCGCCGGCATCTGGCCAGCCGTGATGACCATGTTCGACGCCGATGGTGCCATCGATGAGATCGGCACCGCGCGACACGTGGAATATCTCATCCGGGGCGGCGTCCATGGATTGATCGCCGCCGGCACGAGCGGCGAATTCATCGCAATGGACAACGACGAACGGCTGCGGGTGATCCGCGTGATTCTGGAGGCCGCCTCCGGGCGCGTGCCGGTGTATGCGGGCACGGGCCACTACTCCACCCGGCACACGATCACGATGACGCAGGCGGCGGAGCGCCTCGGTGCCAGCGGAGTGATCATCATCCTGCCCTATTTTCAGAAGCCGCCCAAGCCGTCCGTGTTCGCCCACTATCGCCGGATTCGGGCGGCAACCGGACTGCCGATCATGCTCTACAACAACCCGGCCAACAGCGCCTGCGTCGAACTCACCTCGCGGGATGTGGCCCAGCTCGCGGAGGAAGGGGTGATACAGAGCGTCAAATCGACGTTTGAAAGCTGCGTTCCGGTGCATGACCTGCTCGACCGCTGCGGCGATCGGCTGCGGGTGTTCTACGGCTCGTTCCAGTCGCCGATGGAGGCGCTGCTCGGCGGCGCACACGGCTGGATCAGCGGCTTTCTCAACTTCCTCACCGCCGACTGCGTCGCCCTGTACACGGCGACGGTACGTGGCGATGTGACAGAGGCACGACGGATCTGGGGACGGCTGTTGCCGTTCAAGCAGCTCTTCACGCACCAGGTGCTCGGACCGCTGAACGACCTCGACATCTACCGGGCCGGTCTCGACCTGATGGGCGAATACGGAGGCCAATCCAGGCTCCCCTTCGAGCCGCTCACAGCCACCCAGCGGTCGGAGCTGAAGAGCCTCATGAAGCGTCAGGGGTACCTCCCGTGAAGATCACCTCCATCCAGACGCATGCCGCGGCGGTCGGCGCGAAGAACTGCGTCTTCGTGATCGTGGAGACCGACGCCGGCATCACGGGTTACGGCGAGACGGTCATGAAGCGGAAGACCCGGATGATGGAGGCGGGCATCCACGAGTTGTCGCGCTTTCTCGTCGGTCGCGACCCCACGCAGATCGAGGACCTCTGGGAAAAGATGTATCGTGACTCGTTCTGGGTGGGCGGGACGGCCCATGCCACGCCGATGAGCGCCGTCGAGATCGCACTGTGGGACATCCTCGGCAAGAGCCTCGATGTGCCGATCTACCGGCTCTTCGGCGGTCCGACCCGTGACCGTATCCCCGTCTACTGCCACTGTGCGACCGGGCCCGACCCGGAGTCGTTCGCCGCGGCGGTGAGGGCCTGTGTCGACGCCGGCCACAGAGGAATCAAGACGGGCATCCCGCTCATGTACGGCGGTGATGCGGGCGTCCGCGTGGGAGGCGGCGAATCGCGGCACGATTTCGGCTACTACGGCACGCGCGGCACGATCGATCCGTCGCTGAAGGAGACGGAGCTGCTGCCGGCCGATTTCGTCAGCCGCGGCCGCGACTTCTTCATCGCCGCCCGTGAGGCGGTCGGCCCGCGGATCCACCTGCTGGTCGACGCCCACGGCCGTCTCAGCCCCGCCAATGCC
>JBJTBB010000453.1:0-7936 GCA_046091125.1 Planctomycetaceae bacterium | reverse complement strand
CCCTCACGCATGTTTGATTCGGTCAGCTTTCCGCGGCCACGCAGGGACGTGATCGCGGCCGAGAGCGAGGCTTGGAGACTTTCGAACATGCCGAGTTTCCCGATGTTTTCCCGCGGGCTGCATCCGCTTCGGACGACTGATCCCTTCCAAGGATCGCCCGCTGACGGAGGGCTTTTCAAGGGCCCCTTGGGTTCCTGCGACAACGCGGTACTCTAGAAGGTCCCCCGCGACGAGGCGGGGACCGTTCTTGGAGGAGAGATGACGTGGCTGTCGTGATTCGGATGAAGCGGATGGGCCGCAAGCACCGTGAGTTCTATCGGATTTGCGCGACGGACAAGCGAAGCCCGAGAGACGGCCGAGTGGTCGAGGAAATCGGCACCTATGATCCGAAGGTGTCCGATACTGACGCTCGGTGCACGCTCAATGGCGAACGCCTCAAGTATTGGCTCTCCGTCGGTGCGAAGCCGTCGGGAACCGTCGCCGTTCTTATCCGCAAGTACGGCCCCGAAGGAACCCATCGGTCGCAGATGGATGCCGCGAGGGCCCGACTCGCGTTGCCGAAACTGGTACCGGAAGCAGGGGAGCCCGCTTTTGTTCCAGAAGCTCCGCCGGAGCCGCTTGCAGCCGCATCGAATCCCGACGCTTCCGCCGGCGCGGAGCAGCAAGCCGAATCGGCCTCCGCATCGACCGAATCCACGGCGACCGCCACCGAGGGCGGAACCGATTCTCCTGGCTCCGCTTCCGAATAACCGGCGGCACGAGGAGGAACGGCCCGACAGGCCGGCGGCAATGCGACCATGCGGATCGATATTCTCACGCTTTTTCCGGAGATCTTTTCGGGCTTCCTCGATGGAAGCCTGCTCGGCGCGGCGCGCGCAAGGGGCCTTGTCGATATTCGCCTGACGAATATCAGAGACTTCGCCGAGGGCGTCCACCGCCAGGTTGATGACCGTCCGTTCGGCGGCGGCCCTGGAATGCTGTTGATGCCCGGTCCGGTGGTGTCGTGTGTCGAGGCCGTCGAGCATTCCGCGGCCCTCGAGACGGGACGAACAGGTCACCTCATCATGCTCTCCCCGTCTGGCCGCACACTGACCCAACAGGTCGTGGAGGAATTAGCCACCCGCGAGCGGTTGGTGCTGGTCTGCGGCCGGTACGAGGGATTCGATCACAGGATCGACCAACTTCTTCGGCCCGACGTGATTTCGGTCGGTGATTACGTGCTCTCCGGCGGAGAAGTGGCGGCAATGGTGGTCGTCGAGGCTGTCACGCGGCTCCTTCCCGGCGTGCTCGGAGACGCGTCGAGCGCGAGAGAAGATTCGTTTTCCGGCTCGCAGAGGCTCCTCGAGGGTCCCCAATACACCCGCCCGCGGGAGTATCGGGGCCTGCGCGTTCCCGAGGTTCTTCTCTCCGGCGACCATCGACAGATCGAGGCCTGGAGGCGCGAGCAGGCGCTCGTCGCGACCGGCCGCCGAGGGGCCGAGGCATGCGTGTCGTTCGCGAACGACTCTCCGACCGATTCAATCAATTGTGCTTCCCTTCCATCCACCGTTCGCAACCGGAGCCAACCATGAGTCAGCAGATCCTTTCCAAGGTCGAGGCGTCGAGCCTCAAGCAGGATGTCGTTCCCTTTGCGATCGGCGACACGATCGACGTTCACACGCGGATTCTCGAGGGCGACAAGGAGCGCATCCAGATCTTCAATGGCACGGTGATTGCGCGGGCTGGGTCGGGGAGCCGCGAAACCTTCACCGTGCGCCGAATCGTTGCGGGCGAGGGCGTCGAGCGAAAATTCCCCCTTCACTCCCCGAAAATCGCGAAGATCGAGGTCAAGCGATCCGGCGTGGCCAGGCGCGCGAAGCTCTATTACCTCCGAGACCGTGTCGGAAAGGCGGTACGGTTGAAGGAGAAACGCTCCGAAGCTGCCGAGACCACCCGGAAGCCGTCCAAGGCGAAAGACAGCCGTGGAAAAGGGAAGACATCATCGTCTTCTTGACGGGACCGTCCCGACGACTCACTTGTGAGCAGTGACCCACACAGGCCATGGCGGAGCGTCACAGGTCCTCTCGGGACACGGTCGGTCACCGCGGAGAAGCGGAGGCGGCGGCGTATCTCAAGAGACAGGGCTATCGCATCGTCGGCATCCGTGAACGAGTGCTGCGGGGCGACATCGATATCGTGGCTCTCGACGGACGAACGGTGGTGTTTGTCGAGGTGCGAAGCCGCAGCGACTGCGATCATGGTCATCCCGCGGAAACGGTCGGCCACCGCAAGCAACGGCGGGTGGCGGAATTGGCGAACGCCTACATCCGGCGGAACCGTCTCGAGGACTGCCAGGTGCGCATCGACGTGGTGACGGTGCTCTTTCCTAGCGAGGGAGGGCAACCACAGGTCGAGCACTTCCAGAATGCATTCGAAAGCCCGTGATCCTCGAAGGACGGGTGGACACGGGCAACCACCGAACGCTCACCCGAGCAACGACGGGACCGTTCATTATTCCGTACGAAAAACCGGTGAGCCTTCACTCAGCGCGGCAGCAACGTCTGCCGGGTCGGTGAATCGTCTCAAGAAGCCCGCCGGGAGTCGTCTCGCGAGCCGGTGAAACCGCCGCCGGGCGAGGTGAGTCTCGTCGACCTCGATGTCACGGATCACGATGCCGATGACCTGCTGCGGGTGTTTGCGGGCGACTGCCGCGTAGATTTCAGGGTCCATTTCTCCCGAGTCGCCGATGAGCCAGAATCGCCTCCCTGGAAAGTCGGCGAGGATTCGTTCGAGTGTCCGCTTCTTCGCTCGCTTGCTCGACGGCAGCCGACCGAGAGGCGTGGAGTCCTTCAACCTGAAGAGCCGCAGGTGCAAGGATCCGGATGGCAGCCCGGCGGCAGTGAAAAAACTTCTGAGGAAGGGGGTGAGCTGCCAGGGGCTCGCCGAAACGTAGTGAAACGCCCCGCCGGATCCTGCAAGCCGCTGAAGCGCCTCGGACATACCCGGAACGGGACGAAAATCCCTCAGGAACGTGTTGGCGAGGAGTTCCCGTTTCGAGGTGACGTTGCTGACCTTCACCGTGTCATCGATATCCGAAACCACCGACATGCCGAGCGGCGCGACGACTTGTACCACCCCGGGCGCAGTCGCGTCGCTGAAATCATCAGGATCGGCCCGTTCTGTCGCCCGCCAATCGAGCCAGCGGCAGCCCGACGCGTCTGGCTGTCCTCCACAGGCATCGATCCTCGACGCATCGATGTCGAAAACCGCCTCGAAGTGTCCAAAACGATCGGTGGGGCCGGATGAAAACTTCAGGCCTGCGACTTCCACGGCGACCGAGTGCCCCGCTGCACGCTGGAACAGAAAGGCATCGGCACGTCTGGCGAAAAGATCCGAGGGCTCGCTCTCCGCATGAAGATCGAGCAGTCGCTTGAGAACGGCCATGCCGAGCGCGCGGCGCCGACTTGACGGCGGCAGGGGGCGAACCACCATTCCGGCCAGCGTGACCCGCCAAGTGGTGCCGTCGATCCTGCGGGCGTATGTGGGAAAACAGGTGATCACGGAATGGCCGCCGCCGCTTGTGCGTCGAATCTCCCGATTTACAATCGAGATCGTCATGCCGCAGTTCGCGGCAATCGACAAGGCATACCCGACCAACACGACCGGAGCAAAGCATGGGAGTCAAGAAGACCGGCAAGGGCCGGCGAAAACTCGGCCAAAAGAAGCGTCGGATGCGGGCCCGTATCCGTCATCGGAAGAGCTGATCACCGGCCGTTTGGGCTGTGTGACGAACCAACCGGGCGTTTCGACCGGGCCGAGTTCTTCGGCATCCTGCGTGCAAATCATGGGCTAGAGTTTCTTCGAGTCCGGATGACGTTCCGTCACCGGCAGGTTCGAGGAACGGAGCCCTCCCATGACCGCTGCCGCTCGCCCAGGCAATTTTCCCCCCGCAAGGTTGTTCTGCTCGTCTGCACGTCACCCGGCCATGGCACTCTTGGCCATCGGACTTCTGTCCGCGGCCGGCGGATGCAAGACGCTCTCCGAGCGGTACATCGCGCTCGAGGTTTGGAAATACGAGCGATGCTTTGGCCATCCGCCCCCCGGATTCGTCGGTGGGACGGCGGCTGCGGCCGGCGCGACTGGCATGCGTCCGTGCGGCAGCCCAGCCGCCGCACCCTGTGCGCCGGCGCAGACGCCCATGGCAGGAAACTGTGACGCCTGTGGCGGAGCGGCCGGCATGGCCGGCGGACCGGTCATCGGTGGTGTCCCGGTTGTTTCCGAGCCCGGGGTCGGCATTCCCACCCCGGCGCCCTCACCCGTTTCCGCGGGTCGTCCGGTCATCATTTCCGACGAGATCGTGAGTCCCTGAAAAGTCGGCAGAGACGCTTGATCACCGACTGGGCGTCACCGACTGTTCGTCGATCGCGACACTCTCACCCTCATCCGAGCGTCTCCTTGAGTCCCGGAAATCGGCGGGCGACCACGTCGTCCCGCCACTCTGCCACGCTCCGACGGATCGTTTCCCCCACATTTGCATAACTCCGCACGAACTTCGGCGCCCGGCTCGAGAGGCCGATCAGGTCGTGGAGCACGAGCACCTGACCATCACAGTGCGGTCCCGCGCCGATGCCGATCGTCGGCACTTCGAGACGGCGGGTGATCGATTCGGCGGTGGCGGCCGGCACGCATTCGAGCACGATCGCGAAGGCTCCGGCCTCGGCGGCTGCCAAACCATCGGCGATCAGTCGGTCGTGATCTTTCTGCAGGCGATACCCACCGAGTTGGTGGACCGCCTGGGGTCGGAGTCCCACGTGACCCATGACGGGGATTCCGGCCGCGGCGATTCCAGCAATCACCGGCGCCTGACCCGCCGTGCCTTCGAGTTTCACTCCCTGGCAACCGGTTTCCTTGAGGATCCTGGCGGATGCCTCCACGGCCCGCTCGATTCCAAGGTGCTGCAACGGAAAGGGCAGGTCCACCACGACCATCGCTCGTTGGACGGACCGGGACACCATCTCTCCATGGTAGATCATCTGCTCGAGAGTCGCGGGAATGGTCGACTCCCTCCCGGCGACCACCATTGCGACGCTGTCTCCGACGAGCACGCAATCCACGCCGGCTTCGTCCACCAGTCTCCCCGTGGCGAAGTCGTAGGCCGTCATCATGGTCAGCGGCCGTGCCAACCGCTTGGCGTCGAGCAGATCCGTTACCCGTACCCGGCGAGGTGCGGCGGGCGATGATGTCGTGGCTGGCAAGGACATAACTTGTCTCTCGGAACGCTTCGGACTCAGTCAACGATTCTGGCACAGGGGAAGACGCGGCGCACGGGGACTCCGACTTGGCCCTGAAAATCCATCAGCGTTCGTGCCTCACGGGCGTATGCAAAGCGTCCCGTGAGGCTCCGGACATGCAGTCATTCCTCTCCTGGTCGGAGTCCCGTCTTGCCCCCCCTGGTTCCGCAGGTTTCGCAGCCAGCCCCAACGGTGGCCTTGCGACCACCCCGGGTAAACCTATAATCCAGCGGTTTTAGAAGGGAAAATGCGGGTGTAGCTCAGTTGGTAGAGCACCACGTTGCCAACGTGGTTGTCGTGGGTTCGAATCCCATCACCCGCTCTCCTCAGGATTTCCGAACCGTACCGGGGCGGCGCCCTTCCGGCGTCGCCTTTTTTTCCACCCTCCTCGCCGTTTTCAGCCTATGTCGCCTTCAGCACCCCAATCCGATGCCGGAGCCGCCACGGCCGAGGAATCTCAGACCAACGAGCCGCAGACCACCGCGGAAGACAAGCCCCTCGTCATCGAGGTCCAAGTGACACCCGTCTCCACCTGCGAGCGGCGGGTCCGTGTCACGGTGTCCCGTGAAGAGATAGACCGTTACTACGAGAAGGCGGTCGGTGACTTGATGCCCAATGCCCTCCTCCCGGGTTTTCGGCCTGGAAGGGCGCCAAGGTCCCTGGTCTCCAACCGGTTCAAGACCGAACTGAAGGATCAGATCCGCTCCAAACTCCTCACCGATGCGATGGAACAGGTCAGCGACCGTGCCAACGTCTCGCCCATCAGCGAACCCGATCTCGACGTGGGGGCAGTCGTCCTTCCGGACGAGGGACCGATGACCTTCGAGTTCGGCCTCGAGGTGCGTCCGGAGTTCGAACTGCCCAAGTGGAAGGGTCTGTCGATCCAGCGACCGAGCCGCGAGATCTCCGAATCCGATGTGGACGATGCGATTGGTCGTTTCCTCCGGGAGCGGGGCCGACTCGTTCCCTTCGATGGCAAACCAGCCAACGGTGATCTGCTGGTTGCCAACCTGCGTTTTCTCACCGGAGAGGACGTGCTCTCCCAGGCGGAAGAGGTGGAAATCGTCGTCCGGCCGAGCCTCTCCTTCGCCGACGGCGAGGTCGATGGATTCGACGCGATTGCCGCGAAAGCGACGATCGGCAAGCCCTTTACGGCAGACGTGCGGCTCTCGCCCGATGCCGTCCGTGAGGACCTCCGGGGCGGCATGGTCACGATGGAAATGACGGTGCTTGAGTTGAAGCGATTCGAACCGCCCGCCCTCACCCCGACGCTGCTCGAGGAAATCGGTGGCTTCGACTCCGCGGAGGCCTTCCGCAGCGCCGTGCGAAGGCAGCTTGAGAACCGGCTCGAGTACCACCGTCGCCGGAAGGTTCGGCAACAAGTGGCCGAGGCCCTCACCTCCTCGGCATCCTGGGAACTTCCGCCCGCCCTCCTGCGACGACAGAGCCAGCGGGAGTTGGAGAGGGCCATCCTCGAACTCCGCCGAAGCGGTTTCGACGACGACGCGATTCGTCAGCAGGTCAACTACCTTCGTCAAAACGTGATGGAATCGACCGCTCGCGCCCTCAAGGAACACTTCATCCTCGAGCGGCTTGCCGAAGAACAGAGCGTTTCCGATGATCCGTCCGACTATGACGACGAGATCCGGGCCATCGCTGCACAGTCGGGCGAGTCACCTCGCAGGGTGCGGGCCAGCCTCGAGAAGCGCGGGCTGATGGATGTCCTTCGCAATCAGATCATCGAGCGCAAGACGATCGACCTGATCACATCGCAGGCATCATTCAAGGACGTGCCCTTCGAGTTCGAGTCTCCGCAGACCGACGCGATCGACCATGCGGTCTGTGGCCGATGGGCGGGCGAAGAAGATATTCCGACGGCCACTCGGTCGGAGGCCATGGACCTGAGGAGTGTCGTTCGACGGTAGGCAGAGTATGTCAGGGTCGTGTACCGACCACCGAAAACCCGATCCCACGAGCCATTCACCGCGAGCCAGCCAGATGCCCACCGCCCACTTCTCGCCCGCCGCCTCTTCCGCCTACCGCGAGTATCAGCGGCAGCGGACGATGACGCTTGGCGATCTTTTGCTCGAGAACCGGATCATCCTGCTGCAGGGTGAGATCTACGACGGAAATGCGAACGAAGTGGTGATGAAACTGCTCTACCTGCAGAGCGAGAATCGCCGCAAGGACATCCACTTCTACATCAACTCGCCAGGCGGCAGCGTCACTGCGACGATCGCGAGATACGACACGATGCAGATCCTGTCCTGCGCGGTGGCCACCTACTGTGTCGGCCTCGCTGCGAGCGGAGGTGCGGTCCTCCTCGCTGGTGGCTCGAAGGGCAAGCGGTTCGCCCTGCCACACGCCAAGGTGATGATCCACCAGCCCTACGGACAGGTCGGCGGCCAAGTCAGCGACATCGAGATCCAGGCCGACGAGATCCTGAAGACCCGTGCAGTGCTCAACGAAATACTGGCCTTCCACACCGGGCAGCCGATCGAACGAATCGCAAGGGATACCGACCGCGACCGATACCTGACGGCGGTCGAGGCCAAGGAGTACGGACTCGTCGACGACGTACTCGCAAAGCCGCCCGTCGTGGAGGAGGACGATGCCGACTGACCGGCCGCTCCTCCCTCACCGAAAGACATGCCATGCCCCTGATT
>JBJTBB010000452.1:0-6731 GCA_046091125.1 Planctomycetaceae bacterium | reverse complement strand
TTTTCCGCGTGGGCCCGGACCGTTTGCAGTCCGCGGGCCGCATCGTGGAGGGGTGCCCGCACCGGAGGCTCGATGCCCTCGTCGATCGCCTCGTTGATGAACCGATATTCGACCGATGCGACCGAGATGCCGGCTTGCAGCAGTTTCGGAAGCATCGGAGTGAGTCCGGCGAGTCGGTCCCCCGCCTGCCAGCCGCCGCCATGGACATAGTAGAGGAGAGGAGCCGGTTTTTCGTCACTCGCCAAGGGCGTTTTCCAGAAGTGGATCCGCTGCTTGGGATGGCCGCCGTACGGCACGTCCACGAGGGTCGGTCGCGGACCGAACTGCGTCCAATAGGCCGCCTTGAACGGATTCTCGTCCGGTCCGTCGAGATCCTCGTTGACGAGGCTCTCCTGCACTCCGCTCCACCAACGGCCGTACGTATCCGACATCGAGGCGGTCTTCCGTGGGTAGGCGGCTGAGAGGGTGGTGGTCTCACCCGGGTCGGACAGAAGGTCATACAGCTCCCACGCAGCCGGGTCGTTGTGCGTGTTCACGAGTGACCAATGACCTTCGCGGACGCGGCAGTTGCGCAGTCCGCTTTCGGCGGCCCTGCCCCGCTCCCAGCGGCCCAGATGGGGGAAGAGCGGGCGGTCTGGCCAGGGTGCCGCCGCGTCGACCAACAGGGGCAAGAGACTTCTGCCCTCGATGGCGCTCGAGAGCGATTCGGGGATCGCGGCTCCCGCGAGTTCGCAGATCGTCGGCAGCACGTCGATGTGGGCCGTCACGGCGGGTACGTCCACGTTCTGCGGCAGCGTGCCGGGCCATCGCCAGAAACTGGGCACACGGGTACCTCCGCGGTAGGGCGTGCCCTTCGCGCCCCGCATGCCCGCGTTGAACACCTGATGTCCCGCGGCGGAGCCGTTGTCGGTCGTGAACACCAGGAGTGTGTCGTCGGCGAGTCCCCACGCATCCAGTCGAGCCAGTAGTTTCCCAATGTTCGAGTCGATGTTCTCGATCATGCCGTAGAAGCGCGCGACCTCGTTTCGGGCGGGTCGTCCAGCCTCCGGCAGTTCGGCGTCGTCGAGTGCCTTCCGATACGCCGCATCGGAACGGAACGGACAGTCGGAGGGTGCATGCGGGGCGTTGGTCGCGATGTAACAGAAGAAGGGCTGATCACCCTTCCGACAATCGTCGATCCACTCGAGCGCCGCATCGAAGAACACGTCCGTGCAGTATCCCTTCGTCTTCACGAAGGCTCCATCGCTGCGGATCACCGGGTCATAGTAACGGTTGCCGGGTACGTCGCCGCAACTGCCAGGATAGGTCTGTCCAATCCCGCCAGCGCCGTGGATGAAAACCCGGTCGAAGCCTCGGCGATCGGGCTGGTAGGCATCCTCGTCGCCGAGATGCCATTTTCCGAAGATGCCGCTCGTGTAGCCGGCGGGCCCGAGCAGTTCCGGTAGCGTCGTCGCCGAAAGGGCGAGTCGCTCCCGTTCGAGGATGGTGTGGGTGACGCCGGAGCGGAATTCGTGTCGCCCGGTCAGGAAGGCCGCACGCGTGGGGGAGCAGGTTGGGCTCGCGTGAAACTCCGACAGCCGCACGCTCTCCCGCCGCAGGCGATCGAGTACGGGAGTCTTCACGAAGGGGTTGCCATGGGCGGCGATGTCACCGTAGCCCTGGTCGTCGGTGATCACGTAGATGATGTTCGGACGTCGGCCGGTCGGTGACGATGGCGGCAGATTGCCCGCGGGCCGCACGCCGCTGCCGGTCTTTCCGGTCAGTCGGTCCCCCAGTTCCTCCCTCGCGGCATCGGCGATGGATTCCAGGCGTGACACGATGTCCGGATGTGACGCTGCCAGATCGGTTCGTTCGCCCGGATCGTCGTCGAGGTTGAAGAGCCACTTGCCCACCTCGAGCTTCTTGTATCGACCGGGGAATCCTCCGCGGCCCGACTGCTGTCCCTCCATCGAGACCGTCACGTGCGGGAAGAAGAGTTTCCAAGGACCCTGCCGCACCGCCTGCAGTTCGTTGGCGGCATACCAGAAGCAATAGACCGGCTCCTCGACCTTCGCAGCCGGCTGCACACCGGTGAACAACGACAGGCGATCGTGCCCGTCGATGGTCCTGCCGGAGACGGCCAGGCGACCGCTCGCGTCGGTCGAGAGCGGACTGCCACTGACCGTCGCGAGCGTGGGCAGAAGATCGATCGTCATCAGGGGCGTCTCGCAGACCCTTCCGGCCGGGATCATCCCGGGCAGACGCGCCACGCAGGGCACCCGTACACCCCCTTCGAAGGCGGTCGCCTTGCCCTCGCGCAGCGGGCCCGCGGAGCCTGCGTGCTCGCCATACAAAAGCCACGGTCCGTTGTCACTCGTGACGATCACGAGCGTGTCGTCGTCGTGCCCGGTGCGTTCGAGCGCCTCGAGCACCGCGGCAACGGAGGCGTCGACCTCGCTGATCACGTCGCCGTAGAGGCCGCCGGGCGACGTGCCGCGGAAGGACTCACCGGCAAAGAGTGGCACGTGGGGCATCGAGTGGGCGAGGTAGAGGAAAAAGGGCCTGCCGTCGTCGGCCCTGCCGGCGCGCTCGATGAACGACACGGCCTTGGTTGTGTAGCGGGCGGTGAGCGTCGCCTGATCCTCGGGCGTCACCTCCTCGTCCACGATCCGCTCCTGCTCGAACAGCGGCAGTGGTGGATAGGTCCCTGGCTTCGCCTCAGGGTGGAGTGGCCACATATCGTTCGAATACGCCAGTCCGAAGTACTCGTCGAATCCATGACGCGTCGGCAGAAACGACGGATGGTGACCAAGGTGCCACTTTCCCACCGCTGCCGTTCGATAGCCTCGGGAACGAAGAAGTTCTGCGAGGGTCGTCTCGGCGGCGGCGATGCCGTGCTGTGCGTTCGGGCCGAGAGCGCCCGAGATGCCGATCCGGTTGGGATAGCATCCCGTCAGGAGCGCGGCCCTCGAGGCGGAGCAGACGGCTTGCGCGACATGGAAGTCGGTGAAGCGCACACCCTCGCGGGCGAGCCTGTCGATCGCAGGCGTGGCGGCGACGGTGCCTCCGTAGCAGCCAGGGTCGCCGTAGCCCATGTCGTCGGCGAAGATCACGACGATATTCGGTGGGTCGGGCCTTGGATCGACGGTTCGTACGGTCTTACGGGACTCGCGCGGGGTCTCGCGTCGCTTCGCCCCCCTGCCCTTGTCATCCGGGTCGCCGGTCTCCGACGCGGCGAGTGCACGGCACTCATCGGCGATCCGCTGCCACGCGGCGGAAAGACGTTCGACGCGGGCGGTCTCGTCCGTGGCGAGGTTTCTGGTCTCGCTGCGGTCCTTGGACAAGTCATAGAGCTCCCAGGGCGTGCTCCGCGCGGCGACGAGCTTCCAGTTCCCTTCCCGCACGGCCCGGTGCCCCTCGTGGCACCACCAGAGCGTCTCATGTGCCGGTTCGGCGGCTGGGTCGGTGAGCGCGCGGACAAAGCTCTGTCCCTGCATCGGCGGCACCGGTCGTCCTTCGTGCTCGCGGACGGGCGTCAGGCCGGCGAGCTCGAGGAGCGTGGGTGCGACGTCAACGAGGTGGACGGGCTGCGTCCGCAGCGGGGCCGACGAGTCGATCCCGTTGGGCCAGTGTACGATCCACGGAGACGCGATCCCGCCCTCATGCACCCATGTCGTGTGCCGGCGGAAGGGTGTGTTCGCGCAGCTCGACCAGCCTGGGCCAAGGCAGAGGAACGTTCCCGATGAACCGGCCGGCCTGACGGGGTCGTGTCCCTTGCCGCGGATCATGATCTCAGCCGATGCCCCGTTGTCGCTGGCGAAGAGGATGAACGTATCGTCGAGGACGTTCATCGACTCCAGTTGGCCGATGATCCTGCCGATCGCTCGATCCATCACCTCGACCATCGCGGCATGAATCGCCATTTTGGTCGACTGGAAGACATGTTGAGATGGCGTCAGGTCGGTCCAAGGCAATGGTCGGTCGAGCTCGCCGTCGCCGAGCCTCGCAAGCACCTCCGGCTTGGGCGGATAGGGTGGGCCGACGTCCCGTTCCATCGTCGCGAGATCCGAAGAGACGATGCCGATTTCCTTCAGCCGACGGAAACGGGCCTCTTGGATCTTCCCCCAGCCCGTCGCGTAACGATCGCGGTACTTGGCCACCAGATCCTGGGGCGCCTGCAGTGGGAAGTGGGGGGAGGTGAAGGCGACGTAGCTGAAGAAAGGCTTGCCTGAATGGGTTATGGCGTGAGACTCGAGGCAGTCGACTGCGTGTTCGCCTACGGCGGTCGTCACGTAGAAGTCTTGCCCGGCGGCGATTGGCTTCCCATCGACCGTCACGCCTTCCGGGTCGAAGAAATCATTCTGTCCCCCTTCGATCTGGAGCGAATGGGTGAATCCCTGCCGTCGAGGATCGCCGTCGACATGCCACTTGCCGGAGTGGTAGCTGACGTATCCGGCTGGCTCGAGCAGCTGCGGCAGCAGCCGCGCCCAGGAGGGTCGGACTCCCTGGGAACCACCCTGTGCGGCGGGCAGGGCGTCGCGTCGGATGGCCTGAGGGTAGTAGCCGGTCAGCAGCGCACCGCGCGAGGGCCAGCAACGGGCCGTGTTGTAGCCCTGCGTGAATCGGAGTCCGCGAGCGGCGAGTCGATCGAGGTTTGGCGTCTCGATCTCTCCACCGTAACAGCCGAGATCGGAGAAGCCGAGGTCGTCGGCAAGGATCACCACCACATTTGGCCGCGGCGGCGCAGCGTCGCTGCCGACGGCCGATACGGCGACGAACACCCCCACGACGGTCGCCAGGCAGCCCGCACGCCGCACGACTGCACCTCCAATTGTTCTCAGCCGTCTATCAGTTCGATCAGCTTGCCATAGGCCTCGGCCCGTGCGGCGGGCTGCATTGACCGCAGTTCAAGCAGCATCGGTCGCAGTCCAACAGCCCAAGATGGATCAGCCACGATCTTCTTGTCCGCTCTGGCCCGTAACTCGTCACCGTCGCGTCCAGTGGCATTGGCGGCAGCCGCGATGGCGCTGCGGAGATACTCGGCCGCCTGCACGTCGGCGTTTGGGCTCGTGGGTGCGTCGAAGCGGCCGACCGCCCAGGCGATGCCCTCGCTCAGATGCTTTTGATAAAGCGCATCCTTCCAGGTGGCGTCGTTGTGGCCGAGGTTCGTGTAGAAAACGCGGCCCCTTCCATAGTCGCGAATCCATGAGACGGGCACATGCCAGGGCTCCTTGGGCGTGCTTGCCGCCATGTCGAGGCTCACAAGAACCCGTACGGTGGCGGGATCGAAGCGTCCGTCGTACTGGTAGATCTCGTCCTTCCAACGAAATCGCGCAGGAAACATCGCCGAGAGACGGTGGCCGGTGTCGTGCACGACGAAGCCGTGCTCACCTCCTCCTCCCCAAGGATGTCCGGCGAATGCGCCGCCGACGAGGTCGCGATAGGCGTCGGAGCGTTTGAGCGTGTCGGTGGCCGCGTGCATCCCGATGAAGGCGTGTCCATCGCGAATCCAGGAGAGAAAGGCGTCCATGTCAGGGATCGGCAGGTCGTCACCAGTCGTGTTGGCGAAGATCACGCCGTCGAAGGCGGCCAGCGACTCGCTCGCGAACGCCTTGGCGAAGAGTGAGTCGAGACCCTTTTTCCACGTGGCGTCGGCAATGCGATGCGCATCCTGAGCGGCCTTGAAGGCCTCCTCCTGCTTTTTCCAGTCGTCATCGGAGATGCCATCGGCCCGTTTGGGAGCCTTCGGCGGCTGAGGCCGGTCCGGAGGCATCCTCAAAAAGTCGACCTGATAGAGGCCGCTTGTGCGGCCGAGATCCTCGAGGACCGGCTCGGCGGTATTGATCGATCCATGCCGGAAACCGGTCGTGACGGTCACCACCAGCAGCCGTGCGGGATCCGCCCCGGAGGCACCTTCCGGAGCGAACGCGAGCAGTCCGGTCACGACTCCGACCATCCCGAGGATCCGTCTTCGTCGGTGTCCTTTGACGCGCTGACGGCTATCGATGACCGGACGGGATTGATCGGTGCACTGTCTACGCATGGCGAACGTCTCCGGAGCGAGGGGGATCCCTGCGGTCGATCGATGGATCAGGGCTGGAAGCCAACCGACCAAGATCATGCCGTGACGAACCGCCCGATCGCCACAAACCACTCGAAGGAGGGGGATCGAAAGGGCCTCCTCGAACGATCGGGCGGTCCGCCGTTACGGAAACGCTCTAGCGACCGAAGCACCACAGGGCGTCGTGTGTGCGGACGAGGATGATGCCGTCCACACAGACCGGCGTGGCCACGGTCATCTCACCCGTGGTTCCGCCTCCGATTTCCGACAGGGGTGGCGGGCCCTTTTGACGATCCGGCATCGCGAGCAGCCACGAACGACCGTCCTCGCGGGTGACGAGCACCCCACCGTCGACGATCACGGGGGAGGCGCTGAAGGCATTGCGATTCTTATCGAGGTCGACGGCGGCCAGTGTCTTTCCGGTGGCCGCGCTCATTCCCTCGACGCGACCCTTGTCGGTGCACACGATGACCAAAGATCCTGCCGCGGCCGGCGTGGGCACGTCGGCGCCAAGATCGCTCCGTACCCAGGCGACATGGCTGCCGGTCACGTCGCCCGCTCCGCCCCGTCGGATGGCGGTGAGCGTAGCGCCGCGGGCGTAGGGTGCGATGACGAGGTCCTCGGTCAGCACCGGCGAGGCGATCGAGCGGAAATACTTCTCACCGGCGGGATTGAGTCCCACGACCCGCCA
>JBJTBB010000451.1:0-3163 GCA_046091125.1 Planctomycetaceae bacterium | reverse complement strand
GCCCTTGCCTGTGATGGACCTACCGGTCTCTCGAAGGGTGGCATGGCCAGCAAGATCGCGGCAGCCCGCATCGCAACGGAGTCGGGTTGTCATTGCATCATCGCATCGGGCAAGGTCGATCGAGTACTCGATCGGGTCATGGCAGCAGAGTCGGTCGGGACTTTTTTTCCAGGCCGTTCGGCCGCGATGCCTGCCTGGAAACGATGGCTCGGTTGGTCGGCCGATTCCCGTGGGGTCCTGACCGTTGATGCAGGGGCCAGAACAGCGGTCGTGGAGCGTGGATCGAGCCTGCTCGCAGCGGGTGTAAGAGCGGTCCAGGGCGTGTTCGGCATCGGAGACGTCGTCTCCCTGGGAACTGCCAATGACGGGATATTTGCACGGGGCCTGGTCAATTATCCGTCCGATGATTTGGTCCGCGTCGCCGGCCTGAGGACGGATCAGATCGCGGCGGTACTCGGACACTGTCCCTACGACGAGGTAGTGCACAGGGACAATCTCGCGGTCATCAGCAGGGACACGAGCGGCGGGACTGCGTCATGCTGATCGAGATTGGGATCATGCTCCTGCTGATCGCCGCCAACGGCTTCTTCTCCTGTGCCGAGATGGCAATCGTCGCCAGTCGAAAAGGTCGACTCCTGAACCAGGCCGAAGCCGGTGACCGTCGGGCGGAGCGTGCCCTTGCACTTGCGTCGAGCCCGGAAACCTTCCTCACGACCGTGCAGATCGGCATCACACTCGTCGGCACGCTTGCCGCCGCCTACGGCGGGGGAGGACGAGCGGTCGCCTCACTCGAGGCGCTGGCCAACCGCTCACTGCCCGACGCAGCTGCTTCCTTGGCGAGGCCCCTCGCACTCGGTGCCTTCGTGGCGGTGTTCACCTACGTGACGATGGTGCTCGGTGAACTGGTCCCAAAACGGCTGGCACTTCGAAAAGCGGAAGGGATCGCCAAGGCCGTGGCGCCCTGGATTGACCGTCTCTCCACGCTCGCGAGACCACTCGTCACGCTCATGGGTTTTACCACGTCTGCGGTTCTCAGGCTCGTGGGACTGAACAACCGGGACGGCCCGACCGTGTCCGTGGACGACATCGAAACCATGCTCGAGGCCGGTCGTGTTGAGGGCGTGCTCGAGGCGGTTGAACAGGCTGTCGCCGCCGAGGCACTTCGACTCGGAGAACGGGCCGTTCGAGACATCATGCGTCCGCGAATCGAACTCGATGCCCTCGACATCGATACGCCTCCCGAGGAGATCATCGGTGCAGTGGCGATGGCAGGCTACTCACGGCTCCCCGTCTATGACGGAACCCTCGACCGCATCCTCGGGTATGTCTCCATCAAGGACGTCCTTCGACAGAGTTGGATGAGGAGGCCGATCGAATTGCGAAGGATTCTTCATCGGCCGCTGTTCGTACCCGACTCGATGCCGCTGGATCGTCTGCTGGAGGCTTTTCAGCAGGATAAAACTCAGCTGGCGATCGTGCTGGACGAGTACGGGGGCACCGAGGGACTCGTCACACTCGAGGACGTCTTCGAGGAACTGGTCGGCGAGATCCACGACGAGCACGCCCGAGCCGACGAGCAGGCATTCGTCCAGCGGCTCGATGGATCGTGGCTGGTCGACGGCTCCGTATCGATCGACGAATTCTGCCGCCGCGTCGGCGTCGGCGTACCGGAGGGACCCCGAACGTATACGACCGTTTCGGGAATGGTGCTCGAGACACTCGAACGCATCCCGGACGTCGCGGATCGTCTGCAATGGAACGGCCTGGACATCGAGGTGGTCGACATGGACGGACGCCGCATCGACCGTCTCCTCGTACGACGTCCGAATTCAACCGAACGCATGTGAACCGGACGATCCGACCTCATCGATCGGCAACCGGTGAAGCGCGGTCGAGAACATCCTGGAGAGTGAACGGCTCTGGAAATGGTTCGTCCAACTGTTCCAGAACCTTCCGATAACGACCAACAACCTCGGCAAGATCATCGGCCGTGAGCGCATCCTCTCGAAGCACTTTCGACCCATCAAGAACGTCCCGCCATGCCGAGAATGCCGCCTCGTAAGCCGTCTTGGCCGACTGCAGTCTGGCGTTGTCGTACTCTCTTTCGGCTTTCCATGTGGATTCACGGGCCCGAAGGGCCGGCTCCGTGACTTCGGCCTCACAGGAAGCCCGCCAGAAGTCGAAGTTCACGATGTCACGGTATCTCACGATGATCTCGGCGGTTTCCGCGGCTTCTTCGTAGTCGGCCGCCAGTTGCCGAGCCTCGTCTCGCACGTCCGACGGAGCCTCTCTCGCCACCATTCTCCAGGTGACTTTCAGGGCAACGGCAGCCGCGGCTGCCTCACGCGATTGCTCTTCCGTACGATCGACCGGCGGAGTCTCCATGGCTTCCCGCTGGGATGGAGTGAGTGCGTTCCGTTTCTCCTCGAGAATCGCCTCGAATCGACCCGGTAAGAGTGCCTCGAGTTTTCCGGCAATATTCTCAGCCTTCTTCGTATTCTCCTCTTGCAACAAGAGGCGAATCGGAACGTTCCAGGTCGTCGGAATCTCACGTCGGGCAAAGGTGAGCATCTCGTCATTGGCGAGACGCCAGGCGTCCCGAGCCACGTCACCAAACGTTCCATCTCCCTCCACCGCCTTCGCGTAGTTGATCGCCATCATCATCGGCTCGCTGTGGAAGATCAGCGGCGTGGTGTTGAGCGGAGCCCCCGAGTCGGCGAGCTGTTGGGCCGACACGTATTTTTCGCGTGCAACCAACCAATTGTCTCGCTCCTGTAGAGACCTTCCGGGCCGGTCTCGTTCATGGAAGTCATCATCGCCCTTGAAAAGCCTTCGATACTGGGCTTTTTCGTCAGCCTTGCCGATCTTCTGGCCGATGAACCAACCCATTCTCCCAAGAAGACGGGGTTCCCGACGGTTGAATTGGAGTCCTTGCCTCAGGAATTCAATCCCCTTCATCACCCACGCATAGCGATCGTGGTAGTCATCGAACTCGACCGAAATGTTGTACGACAGGTTGTGGGCCTGAAAGTCCCAAATCGAGTAAAAATTCGGTTGCAGTTTCGTCATTTGTTCGAGGGTGGCCGAAAGACTCGTCCAATCCTCGACTTTTTTGGCGTGGTTCGCACGATCCCATAGAAGCGTCACCGCCACCGTCTTGAGG
>JBJTBB010000450.1:0-6861 GCA_046091125.1 Planctomycetaceae bacterium | reverse complement strand
CCGGGTGGTGTCGTTGGCCTCCGACCGCATCCATCCGGTGCTGGATTAGGTGTTCTTCTCGTTTTCGCCTGGCGATATGGTCTGCATCGTCGGCCGCAGCGGCTCGGGCAAATCGACGCTCGTCAACCTGCTCGCGCGTTTTCACGACGTCCAGGACGGTTCGATCGAAGTGGACGGCATCAACATCCGTCGGATCACCACGCGGCAATTGCGGGAACGGATCGGGGTCGTCTTCCAGGATTCGTTTCTGTTTCGCGGCACGATCTGGAAGAATCTTTCCTACGGTCGTCCACGGGCATCGATCGAGCAGGGACTCGCGGCATCCACCGCGGCCGGGGCCCACGATTTCATCTGCCGTCAGCCTCTGGCATACGAGACCTTTCTTGGTGAACGAGGGGCCGGCCTGTCCGGTGGCGAAAAGCAGCGGCTCTCCATCGCCCGCACGCTCCTCTACGATCCCGCCATTCTCGTGCTCGACGAGGCCACCAGTTCGATCGACGCGGAGGCCGAGCGGGCGATCCAGGAAGCGCTGGCGGTCCTCGTCCGGGGGCGGACCACGATCGCCATCGCACACCGGCTGTCCACCCTGCGGAACGCGGATCGCATCCTCGCCTTCGACCGGGGGAGACTGGTCGAACAGGGTACCCACGAACAGCTGCTCGCCGCCGACGGAATCTACGCGCGACTGGTACGAATCCAGACGCAGGTCACACGGCAGCCGACCGTCGACGCTCTGCTTGCCGAGGATCCTCCGCCGGCCGCAGCACTCGTCGGATCGGCCGAGCCCGTCGACACCGCCTCAGACCCGATCGTTGGCCCGGCCGCCGAGGTCCGGTGGCTCGCACCAGAAGCCGTGCGGTTCGTGATCGGCCTGCATGATCGGATCGAACTCGTCGAGCGCCAGGCATCCATCGCGGCCGAATCGGTGAATCAGCATGACGAAACCTCTCCCCTCGCGACCAACCAGCGGCCCAAGCGGCTCGCGGCGTGCGTCTTCATCGTGCCGTGCTTGCCCGCCTCGCGTCCCGAGGAATACCTTTCGGTTCGCACCTGGGATGCTGCTGGAGACGAGATTGAGGTGGGACTGATCCGAAGCCTCGACGACTGGCCCTCGGATGACGCCCGTGTCGTGAGAACCGCGATAGGTCGTCGATCGCTCGTGCGCAACGTGCGTCGTGTTCGGGAGGCACTCCTCAACCGCGGCTACCTCGATCTCGCCGTGGATACTGACGACGGCTCAGCCCGCTTTTCGATTCGCTGGACGCCGTCGCAGGCGGTCGACTTCGGCGAGGACGGCAAGTTGATGATCGATACCGATGAGAATCGCTGGTGCATTCCATCGGTAGCGCTTCTCGAGCCGGCGGACCGCGAGCGCTTTCTACGCTACGTCTACTGGTGACGCCCCTCTCCACTGGGAACCGGGTCGCCAAACGGTCCAGCCGGGCGATCCCGTCATGGAGTCGGTGGCGTCTAGTCGCGCAGCATGCGCGTCGCATGGTCGGCGAAGCGCTGCCAATCATACTCCGTGATGTCGTGGCACCCGGCCCGAACGTGATAGGCGACCGTGCGACCAACCGGCGTATCGACCGGCGGCCACGTCGTGGTGCCGAGTCCCTCGAGCCCGAAGAGCTTCCAGACGGACTCCGCACCGACCGCCGAGAGGAATTCTCCGCGGGGATCCGCCCAACGATCCTCGACGGCACTCGCCACCACCAGCGGCCGTGGAGCGGCCATCGCGATCAACGCATGCTGGTCGGTGGGTAGTTCGGTCTCGCGACCCGCGAACGTCGCGAAGGCGGGGCAGAACCAATGCGGAAAACGGCTGGTGATGACCTCCACCGTCTCCCCATAGTTTCTGCGCGAAAGTGCGGCCCCACCACATCCCGACTCGTTGGACACGATCATGGCGAAACGCTCGTCACAGGCTCCGGCCCATAGCGCCGTCTTGCCGAGCCTCGAGTGACCGACGACCATCACGCGTTCGCCGTCGACTTCGGGGAGAGTCACGAGCCAATCAAGGATCCGCGAGAGTCCCCAGGACCAGGCCGCGATGGCGTTGGGCTCGTCGTCGGCGAGGGGTCCTTCCGAGGGCCGACCGAGCGCCGGAAGGACGCTCTCCGGACGGCCATCCGCACGATCCGGAAACAGGTCGCCGCAGTAGGCGGTCGCCATGCCGAAGCCTCGCTTGAGCATCGACTCCACCGGCCAGCGGGAAGCGGCCGAGCCCCGCGAGGCCTCCGTCGGACGATTCCCCACGATGCCTGCCTTCGGATCGTCGGGAATCCACGACGTCGCCGGCCTGATGTCCGGATCCGCGTGCTGGCACTGGTTGCCGCGGAAGTTCAATTCCAAGAAGACTGGCGACGGAACCTTCTTCTTCGGCAGATAGAGGAGCACGGCAAGGGGCGGCATCCGCTTGGACTCCCCCAGTCTCAGCGTCGCCTGCATTCGAATCGCCTCGACACCCTCCGCGAGCTCGACATCCGTCCGCTCGACATCATCCGCCCGCACCGCAACCACCTCGAGCCGTCGGCCGTATACAAACCGCTCGAGCAGGCTGAACTGATGCGGACGCACCGTCATTCGCCAGTCGTCCGCCGAAGACGCACGCCGACCCTCGGGTCCAACGAGTGGGTCGGGCAGCGTGAAGGACCGCACCGCGGTTTCGTCGTAGTTGGCGACAGGCAATGGGGGGGCCGCGAGCATGCGCATCGGCTCGATGAAGAGGCCCTGGAGAACGGCGGCCATCAAGGCGGCCCGCAGAAGACGGATTCGGACGAACGAAGTGGCGGTCAGCATGCCGAGATCATACTGTCGGACCGGGCCGATGCCACGGCGAATGGGGCTGCGTCGGCTGCGAATCAGTACCACAGCCCCGCTCGGACGACGAAGGTGTCGTCGGGGCGATAATCGGCGGTATCGGTGACGTAGTACTCGACGAGGCGTCCGGTCACCCAGCCGGTCTCGAGACGCCAACTGAGCCCGAGATCGGCCGGCCGTCGCTCCCAGCCCGCCAGAATCCGGTAGTCGTGGTACACGACGACGTCATTCGTTCCTCCATCCCGTCGGACGGCCCACTGGTTGCCGCCGAACTCTCCGGCAAGATACACCCAGTGACTTGCGCGGCTGCTCTCGGCGATTCGCCATGCCAGTCGCGGACGGGGGAAGAGGATCTCGTATCGCTCGGCATCGCTCGGCGTCCAGAGAAGCCCTCCGGCGGGCAGAAGATTGACGTCATAGCGATCGAGATAGATCACTCCCACGACCACTCGCAGGTTTTCATCCCATTCCCAGGCCCCGACCCCATGCCCGGGGATGCGGAACGCCTCTGCGGTGTCATTGACGAAGTCGCTGTACCATCCTGGGGCGACCGCGATGTCGACTCCGAGACGCTTTCCGACTTTCCGCATCCAGCGGGCCTGCAGCCATGCGTCATACAGATGCGACGGCAGTCCGGGATCCTCGGCACCGGTCCCGTCTTCGACGAAGACCGTTCCGAAGCCGGCGGTCACCAGGAGCGGTGACTCCAACGTCGGTGCCGGCATGCCGATGGTCGCGCTTGTGTCGAGCCAGGTCATCCCTAATCCGCCAGAGCCGAGCATCGGCAGTTCCGTCGCCGTGAAGATCACCTGCTGGAGCGCCCCGGGCTTCGCACCCGGTGGCAGCTTGCGTCCCGCCGGAGGCTCGAACTCCTGGCGGGGCTGTCCGGGCGGTGCGACATCGTCGGGGAGGAGCGGCTCGGTCAGATCCTGGGGATCGGCGAATCCAGCCAGACGAAAACGCGGTGCAAGCGGCTCCCATAGCTCCAGGTCGCCGGCGGGCTCCTCCGGAGATTCGTCCGCTGCCGCGACGGCGGCCACGGACAGCACGAGTACCGCGGCGATCATGCAGCACTCCCGCATCACGTCGACCCTCCGCCTGACACGAGAATCGCCCTAGTACGCGAGGCCCGTCCGGAGCATGAGTGTGCTGTCGAGGTCGACGATCTGCGGTCGGCCCGTCACGTAGAAGAGCTGTCGGTAGAAGACATACCCGACCTCGAAGAAGCCCGAGAGTCCTACCGGGGTATTCGGCACGAGTTCGCCACCAAGCGTGACCCGAATGTCGTTGTAGTCGAAGGGCGTGATCTTGCCGTCGGACGGCAGATCCTCGGCCGCGTGCCGAAAGGTCCACGCACCGCCGCCGTATTCACCGGCGACATAGAGCCACGCCGATCGCCTCGCAAACTCCCCCAAACGCCAACTGGCGCGGGGCGCCGGGACAAAAATGTCGTAGCGAGATGCGGCGTTCGGGGTCCAGGTCAGCCCCACGGCCGGCAGAAGCTTCACCTGGTTGCGGTCGAGATAGACGATGCCGGCCTTGCCCTGCATGGTGGGGGAAAGATTCAGCGTGCCCAGCGCACGCCCCATGATTCTCCAGCTGTCTGTCACGAAGACGTCCCAGTTGGTGAACACACCCACCCGAATGCCGTATTCAGCTCCGAACAGCGGGGTCATCTGCGGATTCCATGCCAGGTCGATGAAAGCGTCATACGTGCTCGACGGAAGATCCTCGTCGGTCTTCTTGCTGAGCGGCCCGTCCCAAAGCTGCAGTCCGAAGCCGGGGGTGATGAGCAGCGGCGCATGGTTGATGTTGGCCTGCGAGTGCATGAAGAAAGGCAGGGCGAAGGTGATCGTCGTATCCAGCTCGTTGACGCCCAGCTGATCGCCGGTGTTGCTGCCGAAGAGGTAGGCCCAACTGCCCCTCGCTCCCTGATAGAGGTGCAGGGTCTGCTGCACGGTCTGGTTCTCCATGATCGATCCCTGCGGAAAGAGCGACGATGTGCTCTGACCGGAGACAGGCTGCGTCGGCGCGAGAGACGGCGCGGTCGACGACCAGCTCGGGTAGCCGGGCTGCCCCCCGATCGCAGAGGGCATCGTGGTCGGCATCGCCGGCGCGGAGGGCATTTGCATCGCCTGCGGCGCATAGGGATCCCATGACGGCGGTGGCGGCCCCAGCATCGAGGACGGTGCCTGGGCGAGCCGATCGAGTGACGATGCGGCGGGCGGAGGCAGCTGGACGGTCTGCGCGGCGGCCAGTCCGCTCGAGACCATGGCGCAGACGGCCATCAACCGGCCTGTCCGGATTGGCAGCGATTCTGCGATGCGGAAGGCGCGTCGCACGAGAACCTCAGGGGGGGAAACTGCGGGGAGGTAGCACCTGCAACCGCGGCATTGCAAGTCCGCGACGCTACAACGGAGGTCCCGCCGCACGGGACTGGTTTGACTCGGTCACCTCTGCCTTCGTGGAATACCCAGAATGCCAGAATCGGGTTCGTACTTGGGTTCGCCAGTTCACGATGAGCCGGCGAGGCTTCGGCAGGCCATCGGCTCCACCGGTATCGCGACACTCGTTCACCTGGAGGAGACCGGGTCCACGATGGATGCTGCCCGATCGATCGTCCAGGCTGACGGCGGGCATCTTCCCGTGCTGGTGATCGCCGACCGCCAATCCGCCGGACGGGGCCGGAGAGGCAACCAATGGTGGCAGCCTCCGGGAGCACTCGCGGCGACCGCCGTCTACGACGTCGGCCATCTTGGCGGCCGTGCTCCGATCGCCGCCTGGTCGATCGCCTGCGGTGTGGCGATGGCGGAGGCGCTGCGATCGATCCACGCCGGCGTGAAGGCGAACGTGAAATGGCCCAACGACGTGTTCGTCGGCCCACGGAAAATCTCCGGTTGCCTCGTGGAAACCCTGCCGTGCGCCGAGGCGACCAGTGGGGCGGTGGCACTGTTCGGTATCGGAGTCAACACCTGCGGTCATGCGTCGGATGCACCGGTCAGCATTCAGGATCGGGTGGCGACGGTTCCCGACCTGGTGGGTGCGGCGATGTCCCGGGGGCCGCTGCTCGAGTCTTTTTTGCCGAGACTCGAATCGCTCTGTCGTGGAATCGCGGCGCGGCCGGAGTCTCTCGTTGAACGGTACGAACCGCTTTGCTGCCTCACGGGGCGATCGATCTCGCTCCATACGTCCACGGCCACTGGCCCCACGGTCGTCAACGGCCGATGCCTCGGCATCGACCCGGATGGAGCCTTGCGACTCCTCACGACCCAAGGCGTGGAGCGATTCATCTCGGGCAGCGTGGCAACGGAGACTGAATGACGCCCATCGAGCTGCGCGGAAGTCGCCACGTCCGGACGCTACTGCCTGCGATTGCCGCGGACAGCGACCACGCAGATCTCACGACCGCCCGTGGAGAGCTGCCGGGCGAGGATCGGCGTATAACGCCATCCACGGAACGCGTCGAGCCAGCCGGGCACCTCGATCGCCCTCGCGTACTGGGGGAGTTTCAGCGTGGCGATGACGCCTCGTGGCTTCACGCCGGGGGCCGTCAGGATTCGATCGAGGGCCTCCATGGTGCTCGCGGGGTCGATGTTCATGTCGGTCACGAACCAATCGAATCCGCGATAGGCGGTAAGACGCACGTCTCGTGAACGCATCCGCCATTGCGTGAATCGCGACGAGCCGGCCACGATCGGGTCGACCGGCGCCGGATCGACGCCGACCACCTCAAGCCCGGCCTCCAAAAGCCGCTGGCATGCCCCGCCGGGCGACGCCCCCAACTCGCAGGCCCGTTGTCCGGGCTCGAGAACGATCCCCGAAAGGGCGATGGCCTCGTCGAGCTTCAGCCACGCCCTCGAGACTTTCCTTCCTCCCGATGCGTCGGCAGCCTCGGCGAGCGACCTCGGATGGCGTCCGCCGGGCAGACACGAGGCGACCGTGGACGCTCGGTGCCAGCCGATCCAGCATCGATCCCCACCGTCCACGACACAATCGAGCACCAACTCCCCGGGACGCGCGACGTCGCGTCCATCCCTACCC
>JBJTBB010000449.1:0-5252 GCA_046091125.1 Planctomycetaceae bacterium | reverse complement strand
CTCTCGTTATCCGTGAAGCCGCCTGCGAGGCGGCGGAAACTCTTCCATTCCCTGCCTCCGAAGAAGCCTGAAACGCGGCAGGGCGGCCCTTCGGCCGCCCTGCTTGATGGATGTCAGTGCTCGATGGGTACCGGGGCAGAGATCGCCGGACCTCCCGGGGCTGCGACCACCTTTCGACGCTCCCTCGGCAGCCGGGAGCATTCCCTTTTCGATGAGGTCGCCGAACGTTGGACCGCCCGCCTTGCTCGGCATGGCGGCCACCTTCGTCAGCGACTCCTTGATCTTCTCGACATTCTTCGCGTCTTCCTTTTTGTCGAGCAGTGGTTCGAGGGCCTCGCCGTAGGCGTTGCGTTCCTTCTTGCTCATACCCTTGTGACAGACGTTGCACTTGGCGGTTTCAACGGCTGCGGCGAGCGGCGTGCCCTCCTTGACGTACATCGTCTTGAATTCGTCGAAAAATGCCTTGATCGCGAAGGCAGGGGTGGTGGCCGAGACCGAAATGATGGCTGCCACGAGACAAACCACGGATGAGGAACCGAACGTGCGAGGCATCGATAAATCTCCTTGAAGGGCCTACCAATTAGTACATCTTCGCATCCTGTGGCTTGTCAAGCGGCGCGATTCGCCCCGGTGGGCCTCAACACGCACGCCTCAGGGCGCTGGGACGTCTTTGGGCGAGCGGTCGAATGGCTGGGGTTGTGAGGCATAGTCGACCTCGACTCTTTCGGCCGCGCCGTCGATCCTTCGGAAAACGTCGCTTCCTTCGTATCGACTCCCCAAGTCCGTCCATTGCACGCTCACGAGGTACCCGTCCGGCTCGCCAACCCCTGCCTGCTCGAGAAGAGCCGACTCACCGGAAATCTCAAACCGGCATGAATCGGCGACGGCTTTCAAACGACTTGCGACCGGGCGAGAACGGGAGTCGACGAGACAGGCAAAGCCCCCGCCAAGTGAAAACTCGGATTGTTCCGCCTTCAGGACGATCGAGGGCGTGTTGCCGACGCCGACGACGGCCCCCGAAGCGAGAAGGAACCGGCGAGGGGTGGTAAAGGTACTCGAAACCACCTCAACGTCGACCGTCTCTCCGGAGTCAATACGGACTACGGTGGCGTCCACCGCGACCGTCGTGCCATCGAAACGGACCGCCGCCCCTCCAAACCGCCCCGACCCATCGGCCATCCCAGAAAACACGACGACGGCCGGCTCGTCGCCGGTCACTTGCGATCCCTCTCCACCTTTGACCGTGAGTGCGACATCACTGAACCACAGCCTCGACTGGCCCGAGATGCCGAAAACTCCCCCGGCGGTCGCGACCGCCGAAGACTCCTGAGGAACCTCGATCGCAAGCTCCTCGAGGAGTAACGATGCGTCCTCAAGCGCGATCCCGACCGCGATCTGAGGAGAATCTGGACGACGCAGTCGAATGATCGTGCTCTCGCGCCCCGATCCGACAAGATGCAGTGATTTGCCTTTGAGGGACAAGGGAAGGACGATCTCGTACTGACCGGGCGCGACCTCGATTCTTTCGCCGTCTGCAGCGGCCATCAGTCTCGTCGCGAGCTGCCCGGGGCCTTTCATCGGGCCAGCATCGGATGCCGAGCCGCTCTCCAGATCCGCGAAGCGTTCATTCTGCGTGCCCGCCGACGCTGTCCTGGAATTGTTCGGTGCTACCGCTGTACGAACGGCGGCCGCCGGCTCGAACCACCACGTCATTGCCACGATGGCCAACAATCCCACGATGGGTACAAGGACAGGCAGTCCACGAAGCAGATGCCGCTCCCCCGATCGTCTGCCCCGACGGTCGAGCCGTTCGGGTGGAACGAAGATTCCAAGCTCGACGGCGAGACCGGCGAGATCATCGATGAGAGCCTGGGGCGATTGGTAGCGGTCGGCAGGGTCTTTTTCCATCAGCCGCGCGACCGCGTTTGCGAGGGTGGCGGGGATATCGGGCCGGAACCGTTCCACGGGCTCGGCACGTTCCTGCTGGTGCTGGAGCAGTTTCTGCACCAGCGTCCCCTCGGCGAACGGCGGTCGCCCCACGAGCAGGAAATAACTCGTGCAACCAAGCGAATAGAGATCGCTGCGGACGTCCGCTGCCCTGGGATCCCTGGCCTGCTCGGGCGAAATGTAGTCGAAGGTTCCGAGCGTCATGCCGCTGACGGTGAGATCATTCCCACCCGTCATCTGGTGGAGCCTCGCGAGCCCCATGTCGACAAGCTTCGCACGTCCTTCGGGTGTGATGATCACATTGGAGGGTTTGATGTCTCGGTGCACGACGTCCCGCTCAGCCGCGTGGCTCAGCGCCTCGGCGAGTTGCAGCGTGACATCGACCGTACGGCGGATGTCGAAGGGACCTGACTCGGCGACGATGTCCCGCAGATTCATCCCCTCGATGAACTCGAAGACGATGAAATGCCAGCCCTCCTCGTAGCCGACTGCGTGCACCCTGCCGATGTTTTCATGATCGAGCCTGGCTGCCGACTGCGCTTCATTGCGGAAGCGGCGCACCACCTCCTCGTCGGCCGACTCATGGGCGAACAGCACCTTCACGGCGACAATCCGATCGAGTGTCGTGTCGAGCGCACGCAACACGGCCCCCATGCCACCTCCACCGACGAACTTCTCGAGGTGGTAGGCACCGAGTGAGGTCCCTTCGAGTCGGCGGCCCAGATCCTGCATGGCGGCGATCACCGGAGTGATACCCGGAGCCGCGGATGACCCGTTTCCCCGAGGCGGCGGCGACACTCTCGTACCATCGGAGTCAGAGACCCCGACTCCCGGACGCGATGGGGTCGCGAGTGGCGGGGATGGATGCTTAACGGGCGGCGATGAACCCTGCGTCGGCACTGGTCGCGTGAGGCGAGTGATGTCATCCCGCCCGACGTTCACATCCCCAGCGTCCCCCTCATTCCGCACGATATCGCCCTGGAAATCGCGACCGCCTGCCGATCGTTCACCGTCCGGAATCATGAAAAAACGCGCGGGCATAGCGAACCACGGGTGCTCCCCTTCGTGAGGCATGCCCGACTCCTTGACCGACCGTAACACGCGGCATCATCGAGAGTCAATTTTGCTGCAAGCCTGCATCGACACTCGCAGAAGCACGTGTGACGGTCGCAAAGAATGCTCCTTTTTCAAGGATTGCCTACACTCCTCCTCGCAGTCGACTGTGATCGATCTCATGAGCTTGGTCCGAAGGCGGCCACGCCATACCTCCCGAGGATCTCATTCATGCGCATTACAACGTTCACTCGCGAAGGCGACCGCGACATCACGAACCTGGTGGCGACTTGGAGCCTAGGGGTGGGCGCCGTCCTTGCAGTCCTGGGTTTCGGAGCGGTTTTCGCCCCGATGGTGGCGGCGATCGCACTCGACATCGCGATTGGATCGCTGCTCGTCGCCGCAGGTGCTTCCCAGGTACTCATGTCCGCCGGCACGTTCACATGGCGAGGATTCTGGGTGACCCTTGTGTGTGGCATTGTGTCCATCGTGACTGGCGTAGCCATGCTCGTGCTTCGCGAACCCGGTGTCGCGGCTCTTGGACTTTTTTTGGCGATCATGCTCATGGTCGAGGCCGCGGCGAAACTCGCCGCCGTCATTCTTGTGAGGCGGGAGATTCCCTGGCTGTGGTTGCTGTTCGATGGTCTGGTGACGGCAGCACTCGGGACCGTTCTCTTCGTCAGCCCCCCCGCGGAGAAGGGTGTGCTGCTCGGGGTTTTCATCGGCATCAATCTGCTTTCAACGGCCGCGACGCTGCTCGCTGCCGGATGGTCACTGCGGCAGGCGACGGGCACAGCATCGCCCTGAACACATCTCGAGAATTCGCCCGACAGAGCGTTTCGAACAGATCATCGATCCGTCACGCATGCCCCGCGAGACCGCAACTCACGGACGACAGCGACGCGATCCATCCGGCCCCGGACATATCCGGTCACCAGATCACGAGCCCCAAAGCCGAATCCTTCGACGCTCACATTCTCGCAACCTGTCAGCCGCAGCATGTGAACGTCACCTCTCATGAGGCACGAAAGCATGCGCCTGGCCACGTGGTAGCGAACGAGGGCGCCGTGACGCAACGCAACGTCCGGATGCAGCGCAAACATCGCACCGAGTGCCGTGACGAATCCCTCCGGTGATGAAGAGATCGAATCGGTCTGCTGATATTTGATCCAGTCGATTGATGAAAGCAGTCTCGCTCCCTGCCTCGACGACTTGGCCTGTGCGGCAGCGACGGATAGAAGCATTTCCCGATCCTGCATGCGTTGAAGGCATTCCGCAAAGCCACCACAGCGATCGAGTAGTTCGCGACGCATGGTGATCGCCGATCCACCCAGAAACACTGCGTGCGAGACGAGCGCTCGCTCGAGTGCATCGGGCGCGAGCACACAGGACCGATTGATACTGCGAGAACTCCGACAAGCTTTTCGTGTTTCAAATGAACTGATGAGAAGATCGGTCGCCTCATCTGCATTGAGAATCGAAAGCGTCTTCTCGAGCCTGCGTGGAAGAAACTCGTCGTCTGAATCGAGGAACGTGACGATCGGCGATCTCGTGAGGGCGATGCCGTGATTGCGGGCGGCATTCGCCCCACGCTGCCGCTCCAACCGCTCGTAGCGGATCCGTCGGTCACTCCACGACCGAACCAATTCCTCCGGACAATCATCCGAGGCATCGTCCACGATCAGCCATTCCCAGTCACCCAGGGTCTGCCCGAGAACGCTCCGGATGGCTCGGCCAAGAAGATGCCTTCTGTTTCGCACCGGCGTGACGATCGAAATAGCCGGCTGGCGAGACTGCCGATCGTTACCCCTCATGGGGACTCCCCCCAGGGCTGCTCGAGTCGATACCCGAAGCGGCGGCAAAAACTTGACAGACGCCCTTGCCAAACAGCTCGGCCGTTGGACGTCAGTCGACGAAGAATGGTCGACTGTCCATTCGGCCAGGAGAGTGCCTCGATCGCTGCCTGTCGCATACCTTCGTCCCGCCAACGGCCGACGGAGCGGCGGTGAATCGTGACTCCGATACCGTTCCTCGAAAAAGGACGGCCGACGGCGAGCCCGAGACGCGTTGCAAGATCCGCCTGTACCCGATCAGGATCGGCGACGAGGTCTTCGTAACGGACGAAAGCGATTGGCCGGCCAGGCTGCGATCGCTCGAGACGGCGAAGGGACTCGTATTCACGGATCCAACGAGTCCGGGTCACGAGAGAACGCCTCTTCGCGCAACTCGCCTCATTGTTACTGGTGAGGCAG
>JBJTBB010000448.1:0-2534 GCA_046091125.1 Planctomycetaceae bacterium | reverse complement strand
GGCCCGCGGACTCTTGTCCTCCCCAGGTAGGCCCTACGGTCGAGCCAGCCACCGGAGGGGGGGGTAGCTTCGCCTCGCTCACGGTGGTGCGGTTCCTGTCCGTCCTCAACGACAACCTCTCACGGTGGCTCGTTATCGGCCTCGGCAAAAGGGCCGCCGCCGCCGCTGGAGCGACCGACGCTTCGGTTCTCGCGTTGGGGACGGTGTTCTTCGTGCTCCCATTCATTCTCTTTGCGTGGCTGGCCGGTTGGCTCGCTGACCGGTTCGCCAAGCGGTCGGTCGTCGTCGGGTGGAAGTTCGCCGAGATCGTCATCGCCGTCGCGACCGCGATCGTGGTGGGCTGGGGATCTGCGTCGGGTCCGCTCTTCGCGGGATTGCCGCTCGGCTTCTGGCTGCTGCAGTTGGCGATCGCTTCGTTTGCCCTCCAGACCACGCTGCTCAACCCGAGCCTGCTGGGCACGATCGCCGAAACGATTCCGTCCGCCCGCCTCGCGTCGGCCAACGGGCTCTTCGCGCTCGTCACGCTGGCCGCGACGCTCGTCGGCATGGCGGCCGGGAACTGGCTGGCCGACGCGACCTGGCTGACCCCAGTTCCAGAGCCGTCCCGGCCGCTGCCATCGTGGCTTGCATCGTTACCGCTGGGGCGAATCATTCCGGCCGCGACTGCGCTCATCGGCGTCGCCATCGCCGGGTTTCTCGCGTCGCTCGCGCTTCCGAGGATTCCTGCAGCCGATCCTCGGGCGCCATTTCCGACCAATGCCCTGACGGCGACGATCCGTGACATCCGATCGATCCTCGGATCACCGAGACTGGCCGGAGCGGCCGTCGGCATCATCTACTTCTGGGCGTTGGGAGCGGTCGTCCAGTTGAACATCGACCAGTTCGCCGCCGAGAGCGGCTCGACGAAGCAGGCGCAGGTTGTGCCACTGCTTGTCGCGCTCGTGGGGGGCATCGGTGCCGGAAGCGTGCTTGCCGGACGGTTGTCGCGGCGGGGCGTTGACAAGGAATCGTCGGTCGACCTCGGGCTCGTGCCCATCGGCGGTGTGGTGATGGCGTTGGCCTGCGGAGCGATCGCTTGTTCATCGACTCACGTGTTCGGCGATGACCAGTCGGCGCTGAGCCTCGCGGGTCCGGTGTTCTGGCTCGCGGTGCTAGGTATCGGGGCCGGCCTTTTCGATGTGCCGCTCGAGGCCTACCTGCAGGAGCAGAGTCCTCCGCATCGTCGCGGTGCGATCCTGGCATCGACCAACCTGATGGTCTTCGCCGGGATGCTCGTCGCATCGATCGGCTACTACGCACTGCGGGTCCCCGTCGGTGCTCCAGGGCTCGCGAAGCCGCTGCTTTCGGCACGCGGCGTGTTCGGGCTCTTTGCGATCCTGTCGTGCGTCGCGGTGGTCCTCGCCGTCTGGGCGGCTCCGCGCGCCAGCCTCCGCATCGTCGTGTCGGGACTGGTGCATGCCGTGTGGCGATTTCGCGTTCGTGGTATCGAGCGGGTGCCCGCCGAGGGGCCGCTGGTGATCGTGGCTAACCACCTCTCCTGGCTCGATGGGTTCCTGTTGCCGATCGCCTGTCCTCGACCAGTCCGCATGGTCGTCTATGGACCGAACATCCGGGGTCGATTGCTCAATCGGCTGGCAGATCAATGGCGGTTCATTCTCTTCGAACCGCAGCCAAAGTCGATTGCACGGGCCTTGAGGACCATTCAGGATGGCCTCGCGCAGGGGGACTGCATCGGAATTTTTTGCGAGGGGGGCATCTCGCGAACCGGCCAGATCATGGGGTACAAGCGGGGACTGGAGTGGCTTCTGTCACGCATCGAGTCTCCGATCCTGCCGGCATCGATCGACGGGCTCTGGGGCAGCGTGCTCACCTATTCAGAGGGTCGCTATTTAACGAAAGTTCCGCGGCGTTTCGGCCGAACGATCACGCTTTCGTTCGGGTCGGTGCTCCCTTGCGGCACCCATCCCGATCGGGCGAGGCTCGCGCTGCAGGAGGTCGCGACCCGTGCCGTTCGCGCCCGCTTGGGGAGCCCGCCCGCTGGTTCAGTGGAGGCAGCGTGGGCCGCGACCGCGGAGGCCTTCGACGGCTGTTGTCTCGTCCGTCGTGAGGACCGACTGCTCTCGTCGCTCGTTCCGGGGGATCCCCTGTATGAATCGCTGGGTCGACAGGCTCGACGGCTGCTTGGCATCGCGGCTGAGATGACCGACGGATCGGAATCGTGCGGAAGCCCATCGGGGGACGCGCGATCAATCGGCGTCGCCGTACGGATCCGTGACCGCCTGCTGTCCGGCGGCTTTACGATCTGGCTCGCGTCTCCCCGTGTGGTCGAAGAGGTGGCGAACGTCGCATCCCGCGATGGGGCGACAGGCGCAGGCGTCGCCGAATCGCCGTTGGTGGCGGTGGTGATGCCGATCGGGGATCCTGACGAACTCGAGGCCGCGGAACGTGCGGCCGAGCGGTTTCAGGCGGCGTGCGGAGTTCTGCCCGTGGTGGCGTTCGCTCCGCATGAGGTCGGTGGGCTCGTGTCCATGAAC
>JBJTBB010000447.1:0-3368 GCA_046091125.1 Planctomycetaceae bacterium | reverse complement strand
CGACGAGCCGACCGACCGGATCCACACCGTCGGTCGGCGCGTCGAGAAACAGCACGCTCGGCGAGTGCAGCATCGCTTGCGCGATCGCGAGTCGCTGCCGCATGCCCTTGGAGTACCCGCGGATCCGCTCCCGCGACCGATCGGCGAGGCCCACCCGCTCGAGCACGGCGGCCGCCCGTGTCTTCCGGTCCCGGCGGGACATTCCCTGGAGGGTGCCGTAGAAATCGAGGAGGCTTTCCGCCGTGTGATACGGGGGCAGCTGGTGATCCTCGGGAAGGGAGCCCACCTCCCGCCGAGCTGCGGTGCTTCCGACGGCGAGCCCGAGCAAGGTTGCAGTTCCCTCGGTCGGAGCGAGCATGCCCAGCAGGATCTTCACGAGCGTGGTCTTTCCCGCACCGGTCTGCCCGAGCAATCCGAAGATCGTTCCCCGGTCGACCGTCAGATCGACACCAGCGAGCGCCCGCACCCCGGACGCCCGCGCTGCGTTTGGTGCGGGGGACTGACCGAAACACTTGACCAGACCCCGCACCCGGACGACGGCGTCGCCCCGATCAACCCGGTCAATCGGTTGCGAAGGCGACTCGGAGGGCGACTGCATGGACGACCTCCCGAATCGTACGGATGGCTTGGCAGTGTTCACTGGTTGGCCGGAATCTCTCCATCGGATCGGTGACCGAGCTGATGGAGCACAATCGGCGACGTGTTCATCGACAGCACTCGTGTGGCGCCATCCCCAAGACCGATCATCACGATGTTCGGATGGTGACTGCCGAACCCGCCGACGGTGAAAGGATCGGGATCGATCGTCGGAACTGGGGACGGCCCGACGATCGGCAGATTGTGCCGGAGTGTGGACGTGTTTCGAAGCGTGGAACGAGTCCCCGACACCCAGCCGAGATCGTCGTCGTCGCACACGAACTCGCCGATCAGCAGCGTGTTGGAGCTGCCATCCTCGATGTCGCTGAAGCGGATCTGATCATTGAGCACGAGCAGACCATGGTTGTCGGCGTCGATCGGTGCCTCGGCATCGTGGTGGCAGCCTGCATAGCTGGAATGTGCGACGGTGGCCGCACCGACGGCATCACCTCCTGGACGGGAAACCCCTGGCGACGAGGGGCATTCGAGCACCTGGATCCGCGCGGAACGCACGGGCCGGTTCGCCTCCCCATAGGCTCCGTCAGCCTCCGAGAAGGCCCTCGCGATGGCAGTCTGCTCGACGTAGGGGAGGATCCTCACGATCCACCCCACATGCAGCCCCTCCTCCAGGCTTCGAATCGGTCCGTCTGGATTCGTGACCCCAGCGGGGAGGGCCTCGAGATGGAACTCGTGATTGTGGAGCGCCAGACCGATCTGCGCCACGTTGTTCGAACAGCTGCACCGCCGCGCCGCCTCGCGGGCCGCCTGTACCGCCGGCAGTAACATTCCGACGAGCGCCCCGATGATCGCGATCACGACCAAGAGCTCCACGAGCGTGAATGCAGGCAATGCCCGCATCCGGAAAGGTACCCGATTCATCGTTCAACCTCCTCCAGTAATGAGACTCACTCACGCCCGCCGGACTTCACTCCCCGCTGTTTCTCATCGCTCCTGACCACGAACGACCTCGACCGGCGCACCGCCAACTTCAAAGGTTCGTGCGACGGCCACTCGACCGTGGCCTCCACGCGGCAATCGCCCCCGGCATCCGGTGCGAACGAAAGATGGACCATCGGCATGGACGCATCGTCCGGCCGGGCGAACCGGTCTGACGCCGGCGACAGATCGACCTCCACCGTCAGCTCATTCAGTCGGCCTTCGGCGACGCTCTGTCGCCCCAGCCGCTCGGCGGCATCCAGCAGGCTCTCGATCTGACGGGAGATCCTCTCGAGCCGCCATTGCTTCCGGATCTGGATCGCCCCTTTGAGCATCGTGATCGCGATGAATGACACGACGGCGATGCAGGCGACGGCCATCACGAGCACCGCACCCCGACGGGGTGACGAGGCGGCCGCGGACACGTCGCCAATCCGGTCAGGCATCAACGCGGGCAGCCTGCCATTGGACCTCATGGCTCTGTCTCCCGAGGCTCGCTGGAGTCGTTCAGCCTCGCCACGATTTCCACGCGGGTGTCCGGTCCCCTGGGCGACCCGGACTCGCCCGCGGGCATGCCGAGAGAACCAACCGTCTGCCGAGACCTGGGCAGCGACTCGAGGATCACGAGCCCGTCGTTCAACGCGAGCCGCCAGGAGGGTGACTCTCCCGATGCGGCGATGCGATAGTCCTCTCGCCGGCGTCGGCCATCCGAGTCCGACTCGAGCCTCGCAAGCCCCTCGTCGGTCCGTCTCCACCACACTCGCCGATCGCCGGGCTGTGGCAGCGCCACGATTTCGTCCCCCTCACCGTCCGATCGCTCCACTGCGATCGCCGTCCGGGCGTCGGCTCTGAATTGCCGGGACATCGCGAAGATCGCCCGCTCGCGTTCAAGCGTCTGCCGCGAGGCCGACTGGAGGGACATCGCGCGGTGCAGGAGCCCCGTCGCGATCCCCGTGACGATGGTCGTGGCCGTCATCACGGCCAGCAATTCCAAAAGTGACATGCCGCGTCGGTTCATGGTGAAGAGTCCTTCGATGCATCCCGCACGGTCCGGACTCCAGCGGATTGCGGGAGCCATACGACGAGTTCGCAGGGCCGCTCTCGGCGTCCGGATGCGCTCCACGAGAGACCCAGCGTCGCCTGCCGGCCCAAGGGACTCTCGGCGACCCTCACGGTGAGGCTCGCCTTCGGCAATGCGGCGACCGCCAGGGCCGACAAGGAGGGCGACACCAGAAACGCTTCGGCCGCGGCCGGATCGAGCGAGGCCAGCCGTTGGGCGATGTTGGCGAGTTCCTCGATGGCGATGCGCTCCTGCCTCGACTCGACGAGGAGCCGCGAATGCCTCACGAACAGCGGCAGTGTCGTCGCCATGATCACCGCCAGCAGTCCGAGCGACACCAAAACCTCCACGCTCGACACGCCGGCCCGGGTCTGGATCTGACGCGAGGTGACTCGTGCGACGCCCATCAGGAAAGACCCCGGGCAAGTCGCACAAGCGGGGAGAGAATGGCCAACGCCTCCACGAGCACGAGGCCTCCCATGACCCGTGCCGCCAACGGTACGAGCGATTCCTCGAGTCGTTCGTCGAATCGCCCGCGGGCATCGCGCCGGTGACGGGCGATCGTCCGCAGCGCAAAGGACGCGCCGCCGAGACGCTCGGCCGCCTCGAGAAAGCTCCCCTCGCGGCGACTCATGCATCCGGCGCGCATGAGCAGGTCGGATCGAGAGCCCCGTGGGTGGGCCTCGAGGGCAGCGGTCAGCCGCCTGGACAGCCGTCGATCCGACCTGCTCATGCG
>JBJTBB010000446.1:0-9396 GCA_046091125.1 Planctomycetaceae bacterium | reverse complement strand
TTCGTATGCAGCCGGCATGCAGCGAGAACTCGCCGAAGAGGTGGCGATCAGCTGCCCGTTCCGCATCCGGTGCGTCGGCCTCATCAACGACGATTCCACCCCCGTCGGCAGCGTCCACCTGGGCATCGTGCACATGGTGGACCTCGAACGGCCCGACGTCACCGCTCGTGAAGATGACATCGCCGGACACGGTTTCGAATCCCTCAAGTCGCTTCTAGCCGATCGCGACCGATTCGAGACCTGGTCGCAACTCGTCCTCGAAGCCGTCGCGGCGCGACTGCTGCCCCGCCCGACATGATACCCCATGAGCCTCGCGAGGCGTGAGCGGATGGCGGACATCTATCTCGACAACCACTCGACGACGAGACTCGACCCTCGGGTCCTCGAGGTGATGCTGCCCTGGCTGACGGATCGCTACGGCAATGCTGGAAGCACAACGCACGCGGCAGGCCACGAGGCCCGAGAAGCGGTCGAGCAGGCCCGTCGGCAGGTGGCGACGGCGATCGGCGCGAGCCCCGAGGAGGTGGTCTTCACGTCCGGGGCCACCGAATCGATCAACATCGCGCTGCTCGGGGCAGCCCGCCGCGCGGCCCGAACCCGTCTCCCCGCGATCCGCAACGGGGGCGGACCTCGCGACGGGACACCCGTCCCCGAGGCGCTCGCCCGCGGCCACATCATCAGCCTTATGACGGAACACCGGGCGGTGCTCGATCCCCTTTCACACCTCGCCTCCTCTGGCTGCGACGTGACGCTCCTGCCAGTGACGGCCGAGGGCTGGACGAGCGCGGACACGCTGGCCGCCGCGATGCGACCGGATACATTCCTCGTCTCGGTGCTGATGGCGAACAACGAAATCGGAACGATCCTGCCGGTTTCTGAGATCGCATCCGTCGTTCGCAAGTCAGGCTGCCTCTTTCATGTCGACGCGACCCAGTCGCTTGGAAAGCTACCATTCGATGTGGATGGGGTGCAGGCCGACCTCGCCAGTTTTTCAGCGCACAAACTCCATGGACCGAAGGGCTGCGGCTGCCTCTATGTGCGACGGAGGGAAAGGACCTGTCGCATCGACCCGCTGCTCTATGGCGGCGGCCAGGAGCGGGGGCTGCGCCCGGGAACACTCGACGTCCCAGCGATCGTCGGATTCGGCGAAGCCGCGGCGATCGCCGTTGCCTCGCGAGTCGAGGACTCGACGCGAATCGGATCGCTGCGGGATCGCCTCTGGACGTCCCTCGCGGAACGCATCGATGGGATTCGCCTGAATGGACCACCGTTGAGCGATCATGGGCGGCGACTACCCCACAACCTCAACGTCACGATTCCTGGCATCGATGGACAGACACTGCTGGCCGCCGTCGCCGCCCGCGGGCTCGCCATCAGCGCCGGCAGCGCGTGCTCGTCGACGGAACCGACGATCAGTCACGTTCTGAAGGCCATCGGGCTCGACGAGGATTCGGCCCGCTGTTCACTGCGATTCGGACTCTCGCGATTCACGACTCGCGAGGAGATCGACACGGCCGCCGACATCGTCTCCTCTGCGGCAGATCGACTGCGACTGAACGCACAGGGCGATTGGCGAGTCGGCGCCGACGCACCCACCAGCCCGTGATTCGTCACTTCATGCCGAAGTTGTACGACGCGTTCCGGGGATCGAAATCCGCATCGGTGAAGCCATTGTTGAGCTTCACGTTCATGTAGGTGTATTCCTCCATGAGCAATGGCTGGCCCCCCGGCTGATCAGGCCAGTCATACGACTCATACCGGATGGGAATCTGCATCTCGTCGTCGATGAACACCCGTGCGAGATGGAAGCGGAAGTTTTTTCGGGCAACGGGATGAACGACCTGCAGGCAGGTGCAGACTCGGCCATTGACCTTGGCATTCGGAAAGAAATTGACCTCACACTCACCGAACTGACGATCATGCTGGGCCACCTCGAGCAGTCGTCTCGCAAGATTCTCGACACCGATTTCAGTGATGGCGTACCGCTGCCCAGCCATGGCCAGCATGCTCGAGGGCTTCAGCGACACGGTGCCGACCATCGCCCGCACGCCGCTGCCTGCGTGGGCGAACATATTGCCGTCGTTGCGACCGTCGACCCAGATCACCTCCTGGCCCTTGACCGCATCCGGACCGAGGAAGGACAGGTAGACGCTGAAAGGCTGCTGACGAACCTTGGCAAACATGTACTCGTGATCACCGAGTGTGCCGTCGATCCTTTCTCGCTTGACGATCGTGCAGGAATAATCCTGGACGCGCTGGCCGAACTCGGCGAGCCCCTTCTTGGCAAGTTCGATGGCCGGATCCAGCGGGTGAGTTGCCGAGGCCTGTGCCGTCGCCTCTACCGCCCCCACGTTGCCCTGGGGGAGTCCGCCTTGGGGAGTGAGCGCCGTCTGAGGAACCGCCTGGGCATTGGCGTTGCCGGCGATCATCAATGCACACGCCAACGGTGGCACCCATCGCCCGAACGAAAACCCTGAGAACCCACGCACGACGCATCGAGTCGCGACCGCAGCCATACCCTGAACGACGACCATACCGATGATCTCCCGGCTCTCGACGGCGACATTCGTCGGAAAAAGCCGCTCCCGACGAAGCCTGCGCTAGACTGACCAGGCGGAGTTTACCGATGCGTTCCGGGTACGGCCATGCCTTTTTTGACGTAAAATCGAGGCATTCCGGGTCTTGATTGCTCGATCCGTCGGGGTGGCGGATGGAAGAAAGGTGGATCGGATGGCTTCGACGAGACAACTCGACACCGGTGGACCTGCACGTCTGATCTGCATCGAATCGGCGCCCTTTTCGGAAAACACCTGGTGTCTCCATGGTGCGGAACGCGGGCGGTGCGTCCTGTTCGACCCCGGCTTCGAGCCCGACGCGATCATCGCCGCCCTCGACGAGGAAGGACTCGAACCGTCCATGGTGTTACTCACCCACGGGCACTCGGACCACATTGCGGGCAACGCGGCGATTCGTGCCCGTTGGCCGTCGGTACCGCTGGCCATCGGCTCGGGTGATGCCTCGAAACTCACCGACGCGGACGCCAACCTGTCGGCGGCATTCGGTTTCGAGTTGACCAGCCCCCCCGCCGATCGATTGCTCACCGATGGCGAGCGATTCACGACCGCAGGGTTCACGTTCGAGGTCCGTGATCTCCCCGGACATTCGGCCGGACACGTGGTCTTCCTACTCGAGGGACCATCGCCCGGGCTGGTTTTCGGCGGCGACGTGCTCTTCAAGGGCTCGGTGGGCCGGACCGATTTTCCCGACGGGGATCCCGTCGCCCTGTTCCGCGGAATCCGGGAGCGGCTCTACGTGCTGCCGGACGATACGATCGTGTTGCCGGGGCATGGCGCACCCACCTCGATCGGCCACGAACGAATGCATAATCCCTTCGTCACCCTTGCTCGTCCATCCTGACCGAAGAATCCATGCTCTCCCCCGCAGATCCCGAAGCCCTCGCCCCTCTGCCGCGCACGGCCACAGATCGCCCGGTGGGGCGGTCGGCACTGTGCTCCACGACGGGCCTCGTGCTCGCGGCGATCGCCCGCGTGCTCAGCGGCGCCAGCGCCCGTTGGATCTCGTGCCAGCCCGACACCTGCCAACGCGTCTATTTCGCGAATCACACGAGCCACCTCGACGCCCTTCTGATCTGGTCGAGCCTTCCCCGCCGTATCCGCGAACTCACACGTCCCGTCGCCGCGAAGGACTATTGGTCGAAGGGCCGGGTGCGGCGATGGCTCGCGCAGAAAGTCTTCGACGCTCTCCTGATCGATCGAACCGACATCAAGGTTCACCAGAGCCCAGTCGATCTCATGCTGCGCGAAATTGGTGACACCCGCTCCTTGATCATGTTTCCCGAGGGCAGTCGAAGCGTTTCGGGCGAGGTCGGAGAGTTCAAGAGCGGACTCTACTACCTCGCCAAGAAGCGACCCGAGATCGAGCTCGTGCCGGTGCACATCGACAATCTCAATCGAGTCCTTCCGCGTGGTGAGTTTCTTCCTGTTCCGCTGCTTTCATGCATCTCGTTCGGCCCTCCGTTGTGGCTCGAACGGGGCGAGATGAAGCAGGACTTCCTGGCTCGTGCGCGTCGTGCGGTCCTGGCACTGAAGGAAGCCTGAGAACCATGAACGAACCGCGCACGATCTTCCTGGTGGCAGGCGTTCTTCTCCTGCTGACCGTGGCCACCGCCATCGGCCAGTTTCTCCGTCGCCATCCGGATCGAGGGCTCGATCCAGCCGCGGTCCGGGGATTCAACGGGCGCCTCCAGGGATGGTGGATCCTCTGCACGGTGCTCGCGGCGGCCTTCTGGCTCGGCTCCACCGCCACGGTGGTCCTGTTCGGCCTCGTGTCGTTCTGGGCACTCCGCGAGTTCATCACCCTGACACCGACTCGGCCGGGCGACCACCGGGCGCTGTTCTGGGTCTTCTTCGCCTTCACTCCGGCGCACTACGTCCTCATCGGACTCAATCGTTACGACATTTTCAGCGTCTTTCTGCCGGTCTACGCAACGCTGTTCGTGCTCGCCAGATCGGCCTTCGCCGGAGACTTCAAACGATTTCTGGAACGGACGGCGAAGATCCAGGCCGGCCTCGTGGTGTGCGTGTACTGCCTTTCGTTCGCCCCGGCCTTGCTGCACATCCGAATCGAGGACGCTGCCGACGGACAGGTCGCCAACTTCCGGCTGCTCTTTTTTCTGATCCTGCTCGTGCAGTTCGCCGACACGATGCAGTTCGTCTGGAGCCGCACGTTGGGGCGTCATCCCGTCGCGGCGGCCGTGAGCTCGAGCCGGACTTGGGAAGGGTTTCTCGGCAGTGCCGCGAGCACCTCACTGCTGGCGGCCGCCCTGTGGTGGGCTGCACCGCCCTTCGTACCCTGGCAGGCCGCGTTCGTCGGATTTGTCATCGGGGTGGTGGGCTTCGCCGGCGGCATGACCATGTCGGCAATCAAGAGAGACCGCGGGGTCAAGGACTACGGGACGCTCGTGGCCGGGCACAGTGGCGTCCTCGACCGTATCGATTCGATGTGCTTCGCGTCGCCGGTCTTCTACCACCTGACGCTGATCATCGCGGACGTCAAGCCGCTCCCCTAGCGAGTGCCGCGAGGGCACCCGCACTCGACAACTCGCAGACTCGGTCGCAGTCAGCGCACCCGAGTCGTCTTCGCATCACCGATCGGCGGCCCGCCTCCCGTTGCGGCCAAAGCATAGATCGAGTGTCGGTCCGCCACGGTGCCGGACGGGATATTGCCCGCCGCAAGAGGAGCAGTCGTCCCATAGGAATCCGGACTCTGTCCCCTTGGCCGGCCACTGTCGTCCGCAAGGGTGACCGGTCGTGATGGAGGGCCGGCCAGGCTCGCCGGCGGCGCGGGACAACCGCTACGCACCCACTCCAGCCAGACCTGTTGAAGCGCCACCGGATTCGCGACGCCATAATGCATCGCGAGCGCGTTCGACCAGTCGCCGGTATTGAGTCCGTACCCGACGAAAGCCACGTACTTTCGTCTCCCACCTCGCTCGATGAGGTACCGCGCAAGCGAATAGCCCTGCGAATAGAGTGGCAGAACGTCCGCCGGGTACTCCTTCATGGCGAACATCCTCGGAAAGTCGATTCCTCGCCCGGTGGTGAGGAACTCGATCAAAAGCCGATGCTGCCTCGCCCGCTCCACTGGATGCTCCACGGTTGTGCAGGCGCCCTCGTCGGCCCACCGTGGCAATGGGCACCGAAAGTGGCTCGCGAAGACGGTATGGGTGATTTCGTGTGGCAGCACCGAATCGAGAATCCGTTCCTCGCTTCCCTGGATCGTCATCGTCCAGTTGAAAACCTCCCCGCGATCGAAGACGAAACTTGTCGCCCCACCGGCACCAAGTCCGGGCTCCACCCGAGCGGTGATCGGGCAGGGACGGCTCCAGCGAGGCAACGGACTGCCCGTCCACTCCAGAGCCAGATCGTGCCTGTATTGTTCGGCTGCGTCCCCGATCCTGCGGGCGATCGCAGGGCTCGGGGCCTCGATGATGAAATTCGCGGTCCGATAGCTGGCCGCGACCGCGGTGAGCGACCAATACGTCGACACCACGATCACCATCAATCTGATCACTCGCGCTCCGCGCATCCGCCGGGCCTCCATGCCGCAACCTCCAGTGGAATAAACCATTCCGCCTTCCGAGCCGTTACCAGCGACCATCCACCGATCACTCCGCATGGAAATCCAACCGACGCGAGGAACTCACCGCTTCCGAGAAACTCGCTCTTGGAAACGACGTCGTGCCCCATCGCAGAGACCATCAACCGTGGTCAAACCGCGGAGGACCGTAGCGAAGCGGTCTCGGCCTTCAAAGGCCGCTTTCAAGCGATGTGCGGCTCAAAAACCGATCTTGAACGATCACGCGGGCGTGATCTTCCAACGGGATTCCCCCCAGCCCCTCAGCAGCCCGGTGATCGCCGATAGTGCGAGAAGGGCGCAGATGACGAGCCCTGGCCATGCCGGTGCCAGGAGCAGCGACCAAGCCGAAGCCAACAGTGCGACGCAGATTGCCACTCCGACGCGACACCATCGATCCATGGTTGGTCGATGCGAAACGAGACCTTCCAACCGGGAGAAGGCAGCCGCCACGAAAGCCACCAGAAGGGTGACGAAGGCTCTCGTGGCCGCATGCGGGGCCGCCGCCGCGGGCGCGCGAAACCGCAGAGGCCGCAGCTCGGCCTGCATCGGCCATGACTGCGGGTCGGTCGAATCCAGCACGTGGAAACCGCTCTCGAGGCTGCTGCTGCTGCGATCCCATGCCACTTCGGGCGATGCGGGATCCGGTGACGTTCGTTCGAATGAACTCCGAATCCGCATCTGCTCGTCAGGAGTCCGTCCCTCGAATGCGCGTATGACATCCGCGGTGAGCCTTTCGAGTGACTCCGTCCGTGCGATTGCGATGCTTTGAGCGGAGACGCCGGCGGATGGTTCGACCGGCCTGAGCCCGCGACCCGATGGTCCACGGAGCGTCCAGGCGACCTGCCGAGTGGGGAGCCCATCGAGCCGCGGTGGCTCGATCTCGACGGTGTCACCCGCGGCAAGGCTCGTCCCGAGGTCCCCAGCGAACACGGCTGTCACCGCTCGCGGCCGTGTCGAATCCAACAGGTCGAGCGTCCAGCCGGAAGCGTCGACCGGACGTATCCTCCGCGGACTCTCGTCCACGAAGGCCCCGAACAGCCTCAGCCCTCGGGGAAACCGGAGAACGGGCGCATCGTCAGCCGGAACCAATTCGAATCGCACCACGCCCCATGCCCGACCACGACCATCGACGGCCATCCGCACATCGGCGAGTTCAACCCGCGATGGGGAAGTCATGTCCTGCCCGGTCCCACTCGATGCAATCTCATCGGAAGCGATGCCTTCGCCCTGCGTCTCCATCTCGGCACCTTCGAGTCGATCGCCCGGCCTGTTCCCCACGTTGGGGAGGGCGGTCACGTCCGTGATGGCCGTTCTCGCAGGAACGACACGGAACCGCGGAGTCGGAACTCCGGCCGGTAGGATGAACGACTCCTCGTCGCGCGCAACATCCCGGTCGAATTCGATTCGGGATTGCTCCGGGACCGTCCAGGTGAGAGTCGTCGGCACTTCCGATTCTCCCTCCAGCGACACCAAAGGTACGTTCGCCCACTCACTCCCGGTCGGCGGGACGTGCAGGTCGACGCGGAGTTGCATGCGACCCGTCGGAGGTCGTTGCGGACAGATGGTGAGTCGTGTCGGATCTCGCCGATTGACCGCCACGTCGACAGATTGGTCGGGCAGGCCACCGGCGGCAACGGCGATTGACGTCAGGGGCACCGTTTCCACGACGGCGTCGGACGGAAGCGTGACCACGAGACCAGAAGTCGCCTCGACTCCCCCCTCCACCTTCGCATCCAGCGAGACATCGGTGGACGCCGTCGTGACCGACAGTGCCAATCGCTGGGACACAGAGGGCACCGTCCGGCGGCGGCTCACGGTGAGCACATCACGGGCAGACTCGTCGGATGGAATCCAGGCTGCGGCCTCATCGAATCCCACCGGCCCGGCGGCTGCGAGACCTACCGACCCCGCCGCAAGGTCGACCGATGCCCTCAGGGATTCCGCTGTATTGAGTCTGATTTCCCTCCGCCCCCTACCGTGCCCGACTGGCCACGCCGCGGGCACGTCGAAGACTCCGACCGGCGACTCGAGTGGCATCGCCAGGGGAATCGTGACGGATGGCTGTCCTGAAACCGGACGAAGCCACTCGATCGAGACGCGATCCGGCGCGATTCTTGCGACTCGGACGGGTCTTCCTTCGGAATCACTGATCGGGTCGCCGACATTCGACAGCTCGAGGATTGGATCGATTGAGAGTTCGATCAGCGGCCACATCAGTCGGTTCACGGCGGAAGGCGCGGGCCGTGATTCAGGTTCGGTCGGGGCGGCCCTGCACCGTGGGCTGATGACCACCGATAACTCACATGAACGCTCCTTCCAGAGAAGCTCCTCGACGCAATCGATTTCATCCGGCTGGCAGAGAAGACTCCTTCCGTCGCCCGATACCCATGCGAGCGAAACTGCCGAGCACCCGACGAGTGTTGCAGGCTCTTGGGTCAGGATGCCCGCCGAACGCCACGGTCCGTCTCCAGTCGGTGCGATCATCGCGATCACATTCGAACGCATCGCCTTCTCTGACTGAATCCCAACGCCACGAGGCTCGACCGAGAGAGAGAGGCCGCTCATCCGTGGCAGGTGAACCACGGCGCGCGTCACCATTCCTTGGTTCGGCCCATCGCTCACCGGGTCCTTCAAGATCGACACCTCGGGACTGATGGCGACCGACACGACGTGCGACCCACCGTCCTCGACGACCAGTCGCAGGTGACGGCCGGATCGCTCGACGGCATCGTTCATGAGGGCGTTGTCGAGCCTCGCGGATCCCGGCACGAATCGCCCGTGATTGGAGGGCATTTCGAGTGTGAACACCCCCTCGCCATCAATCGCGAACTCACACCGCCAGTCCGGCGGAACGCCGGACGCCTCAACGGAAGCCGTATCGTCAACGATGGCAATCAGTCGGCAGCCAATCAGCACGGGCCCCGATGGAGCGTCGACGGACGTCTCCCGCGCGAGCCTGCGGAAGAGGCTTTCGGGAACGAGGGCCATGCCTTCCCGCTCCTCCAGAATGAAGACCTTCTCCACGTCGGCCGGCTGCGCGAACGCCCAGGCATGGCTGAACGATGTCGCCAGTCCGATGCCGATGACCATTATCTGTTTGAGAGCCCCCCAAAAAATGGATCGCCGCCGAGGTGTTCCCTCGGCGTCTGATTCGGATCCGCGCACGTGGGAATCGACGGAGGGATTGTGCTGCACACGCGCGCGATCGTGAGCCCGGACGCTCGGCAACAGCCCCGC
>JBJTBB010000445.1:0-4754 GCA_046091125.1 Planctomycetaceae bacterium | reverse complement strand
GTCGAAGGGCTCGTCGAGCACCGGCGGACCGGTTGGCGAGGGCAGAGTGGCCTGCTCGTCGAACCAGCCCTCGATCGCCTCCGTGGTCTGCGGAAGCGGCGTGGGAATTTCCTCGAGGGCACGCAAACTGTCGGGCCATGTCGAGCAGGTACCGATCCAGAGGGCTCCCATCACGACCGGCTTCCAGACACTCGCTCGCGTGGGTCGACGTCCGACGAAGAACGGCACGGCACCTCCGGCGCATGCTGGCTGAGCCTCGGGTAACGGTGGCCCGCCACGAGGTGCGTGGTATCGACGCGGAGAGCGGTTTGGGGGCATTGGATTCGTCCGGTTGGCCGACCGGACGTCCTGGAACATGGATCAAGTGGATGTATCGGTTGCGAGAGAGGTGGTGGTTTTGCGGGAAACGCCATTGCTGCGGTTGGGGGCGGGATTCTTCCCGCTCGCCCGCGAGGATGGGCGAAATAGAGAAGGGTCGAAGCGACTTGCGGCATTTGCAGCGGGTGTGGCGTATGGATCGTTCGGTGAAAAACAGGGCTTTGTGCCTGTTGGTGCTGATCCTGGTCACGGGCCGAGCGCGACCGATGGCTGCCGCGGACTTCACCCCCTTCGCGGGACGGCCGACATCACAGCGAGAGCACTTTCAGGGAGACCAATTCGCTCGGGCTGGCGACCCGCAACGGATCTCGCCCTTCGCCCGTCCGACCGACTCGCCGCACGAGATCGGCTACTACATGGGTGGCGGCGCACGGGAGCGAAGTCGACGCGCTGAAGGCCGGTATCCGGAAGAGGGCGTCTGGGGTACGGACTACGGAGGCGCCTTGATCCGCAAGCATGTCGAACTGGGCTGGTGGCATGGACGATCCCAGGGCGGTACCGGTTCCTACGCCACCGACGGACCACGGGCCGTGCGGGGTCGCTGAGCGTCGGCGCGCGAGTGATCGTCCGAGGCGACCACTCACTTGCCGGGCAGTTCCCAGACCGGTGAGAAGTCGACCGGCTCGCGAATCATGCAGTCGACGGCCCGTGAGAGGAGCACGAGTGACGGGCCGTCACCAGGCGTCTCGGCGAGGATCTCTCCGAGTTGCTGTGCGGCGATGGTATAGCGAGCTTGCTCGAAGGCTTCGAGCGCCTCCTCGTACCGCTTGAAGAGGCTCGTCCTGGATGGATCGTCACCCGAGCCGAGTTCGTATAGTTCCACGGGCTCGGCGATATTCACGACTCGTACGGTGCAAAGCCTGCGCGTCGGGAGGCATCCACCGAGCCCGGCCTGTGTCGCTCCGGTCACGATGGCCGGAACCCTCAGGTACTTTGTCGCCCCCTCGACACGGCTGGCGAGGTTCACCCCGTTGCCGAGTGGACCGTACTTGAACTTACGATGGGATCCCGTGTTGCCAACTCGGGCGATCGTGGTGTTGACCCCGATGCCAAAACGGGACGGCTGGCGGATCAAGCCCTGCCAGCGCGAGTCGATCTCCGAGGCGCGGGCGAGCATGCCGACCGCAGCCCGACAGGCGAGGCTCGCGTGGTCCGGCTGCAAGGCCGGTGCGCCCCACATCGCCATGACCGCGTCGCCGATATAGTCAACCAGAACACCATCAGAGTTGGCGACCTCGTCGGAGAGCGTGCCGAGGACGTCACGGATCCAGTCCATGGTCTGCTGGGGTCCGAGTCGCTCGCTGGCCGAACTGAATTCCCGCAGGTCGCAAAACAGCACGGTCACCTCGGCGTCGCGCCCGGCGAGCAGGTTGGGATTGGCCTCGAGTTCGGCCGCCAACTGGGGGGAGAAGAACTGCTCGAAGCGGAGCTGCCGCGCGGTGGATTCCCGCTCCTTTTCAAGCCGCGCGAGCCCTGCCGCAACGCCGCAGGCGAGGGTCTCGACTAGGAGCGACTCCAGGTGCGAGATCCCCGCCTCGTTGGCTCGCGAAACATCCCGGGAGCGATGACCGTACAGGGCGCCGAGCACGCGACCCTCCCGGTCGAGAATCGGAGACACCACGAACGCATCCAGGGCCGCCATGCTCGAGAAGACGTCGAAGGATTCCTCGACCCGATTGAAAACCGTCCTGCGTTCGGTGAGTACTCGACCGAGCACGCTGGTGCTCGGTCGGGCCGTGGAGGTGCCCCGGGTTTCGATTGCCGCCGGTCTCCAGGTGTTCTCCTCGCGCAGATAGACCGCCCCGAGGTCGAGTCCGACGAGTCGCACAACCGCCTGCGTCGCCTTCTGGAAGAAGTCCTCCGAATGAGTCGCACTTTGAAGGACGCCGATCACGTTCCGCCACCACGCGACGAGCGAATCGACCGCACTGGGGGACAACTCGGTGATGGCAGCCTGCAGCGAGTGCGACTGGAAGATCGAAACACCCTCGTTCCACACCGGTGTGGTGTCGAGTGTGCGGAGCACGTCGTCGTCGTGCGACGAGCCGGCGTCGTAGGATTCCACGACGACGACGAGCCGCCCGAGGCGGATCTCGACTGGCAGCGGATACTCGGCCGAATGCCCCGGAGAAATGGATGGTCTGTCGTGGCACTCCAGGGTGATCGAACGGCTGAGGTTTGTCAGCCGCAGGCCGCCGCCGTCGATCCGTTCAAGGAGCGCCTGTCGCCGTGAAACATCGGTCTCACCGGGCTCTGCGATCGGGAGTCGAATCCGCTCCACGCGATCCTGGAGGGCGAACGCCACGTCGTTCGAGTCGGCCGGATCGGCCCGACCAAGCTCGATGGGACGGAAGGCGCCTTCTGGCGGGACGACCCCTTCGAATCGACGGAGACCGTCACGGCTCACAACGATCCGTACTGCCGAAGACGGGCTCATCCAGCGATCCTCCTGTCAGCCGGCCCCTGCAGATGAGTCTCGCTCGACGCGGCTGGTCTGCCCGGAACACGGACCGCTTCGATCCTACGAAAGATCGCCACTCCGGCTGCTATCCCGTCGACTCCCACGGTCGGTATGCTGAACGTACCTGAAAAACCGGTTGTCAGTCCGGGAAGTTTGCAAAGCAGGAGGTCCTCCATGGTGCGTTGGAAGAGGTGGGGGGGGGTGTTCCGGATGCTACCCGGCATTGTGGCCGTCACAGTCGCCGGGTGCGGGGACCCCGCCTCCCGAACCGCCGTCAAGTCGCCCACTCCGGTCGTGGACGCCTCGCCGGCCGCCTCTTCCGAATCGGCGACCGCGGGGGGAGTTGAGGTCCGCGAGCGGACCATCGTTCGCAAGAAACTGCCCAAGGATCTGCGGTCGATCGCCCTCGAGTACACCGTGATCCTGCTCGACGAACAGAATGCACCACAGCCGATCGACCCTGCCGCGCACACCTTCTCCGTTGGCGATTCCTTTCTGGTTCGGATTCGCCCGCAGGACGACCTTTTCGTCTATGTGTTCAACGAAAGCCCCGACGGTCGACGGGTGTGCCTGCTGCCGAGCAAGGACGAGGAACCGCAATTGGTGAAGGCAGGACAGGAGATCAATCTGCCCGACGACGGGGGATACTTCACATTCGAGCCGCCAGCCGGCGAGGAAAAACTGGTCGTGGTCGCCGCCCCCGATCCTATCGAGGACCTCAGGCTCCTCGCCGCCGCGGCTTTCCGCGGAAACACGTCAGTCTCTTCGTCGACCGGGGGCGAAAAGCCGGATGCAATATCCGAGATTCGCGAGCGGTCCGGGGATGCGGTTCGCACTCGTGGTCCGATTCGGAAGGTGGTCGAGCGCATCGAGTCGCAGGGTGGCACGGTCGGCAGGATGTCGCACGTGGAGCCGCCCGTCGGCGGCGAGTCTTCGACGTATGGGATCGCGATTTCGAGAGCGGATGGTACGCCCGAGTTGATTCTCGATATTCCATTGCGATCGAAGGAAGCCGACGGAGAGTAGTGACGTGGTGGCCTCTGGCAACCCCCGGTGGAATCACCGCCCGGGGGTGACGACGCTGCGGTAGGTGGTGCCGGAGGCGCGTTGGCTGGAGGGACGATGAGGATTCGTTTGCTGACGATCCTGTGGTCGCTCGTGGTCGGCTGCGCGATGGCGTCGCTGCCCGCTGTCGCCGAGGCTGCGATCGGTCGCGAGGAGGTGGATCCGATCCTGCGCCTCGATCTGCCGGGCCACACGGCCGAGATCAGGGCGATCGTCTTCTTTCCAGACGGTTCGAGGGTGGCCTCCGGAGGCCGTGACAAGGTGGCCATGGTCTGGAACGTGGCCGGTGGAGCGGACGTCGGCGACGAGCGGCTCCGTCGGGCTATCGGCCGACGGCGAGTACGGGACTCGGTCCGTCGCTGGCAGGGCGCCCGGGGCACAAGAGGCGCGATCCAGGCGCTATCGGTGCTGCCCGGTGACCGGAGCATCGTGGCGATCGCCGGCAGCGGTGCGATGGGGAGCACGGGGGAGATCCTTCTCGTCGATCCCCAACAGAACAGCCTCGTGGCCGTGCTCGGTGGAGGCGATCGCCCGGGGCATCGCAACAGCGTGCTCGCCCTCGATGCATCCCCGGACGGCGAATGGATCTTCTCACAGGATTTCGACGGCCAGGCCTTCGCCTGGCGGCGTTCGGACAATTGGCAGGGCATCGAGATCGCCGCGCGTGAGCGGGAGCGGTATGGCGAAGTCCGTGCGGCGGCGCTGGCGAATCGACCACGGATGCGGCCTCTGGCCGCGGTGCGGGACGGACGGGTCGCGATTCCCGTTCTCGTCTCACCCGAGGAGGTCAGCCGGCAGGTGTGGCGAGTCGACCTCGTACGACCGACCGACGTGGCGGAGGGATCGCGGG
>JBJTBB010000444.1:0-6058 GCA_046091125.1 Planctomycetaceae bacterium | reverse complement strand
CGAGTGGGTGACACTCGTGTTCGGCGTGCTGCTCGTGGCGGGTTTTGTTGCCATCAAGTTTCTGCTTCCGGCGGGCTCGACCGCCGCCGAATGACCTTCTTCGACCGCCTGCGGACGAACGACGTAGCATCGGCGCACCGGTCGTGCGCCGTGGCCCTCGGCGATTTCGGCAATCCCCCGGCGAGCTACTGCTTGATCAGATCCCGGACGGTCATGCCGCTTGGGATCATCGGGAGCACATGCTCTTGGTAGGGCACCTGCACATCGAGCAGAGCGGGTCCTGGCGAGTCGATCAGCCGCAGAATCGCCAAATCGAGATCGTCTTTTTCGACGACCGTTTCCGCCTGCCAGCCGAAGCCGCGGGCGATCTGAACGAAATCAGGATAGCGGCACTCGGGGGAAATGCCGTCGCCCTGACCAAGGGCCTCGGGCGCGTCGATCGGACCGAGATAGGTGTGGGCACGATTGCCCTTGAAGAACCGGTCCTCCCACTGCACCACCATGCCGAGGTGCTGGTTGTTGAGCAGCAGCACTTTCACGGGAATGTTTTCGGTGCGACAGGTGGCGAACTCCTGGATGTTCATCAGGATGCTGCCGTCGCCGTCGATGTCGACTACGAGTGCATCGGGGTTGGCCACCTTGGCACCCATCGCGGCCGGAAGCCCGAACCCCATCGTCCCGAGGCCGCTCGACGAGAGCCAGGTTCGTGGACGACGGAAGGTGAAGAACTGGGCCGACCACATCTGGTGCTGTCCGACTCCGACCGTGACGATCGTGTCCCGATCCGCCGTCAGTCGCGAGAGTGTTTTGATCGCGTGCTGCGGGAGGATTCCCGGGAACGAAGTGTCGTACGAAAACGGATCTTCTCGTTTCCAGGCATCGATGCGGGAGTACCAGCCGTCGAGCGGCGTTTCCGGCGGCTCCACGATCTTGTTGAGGGCGTGGAGAGCATCTTCGACGTCGGCCACGATCGGCACGTGCACGAGCTTGTTCTTGTTGATCTCCGAGGCATCGATGTCGATGTGGACGATGAAGCCGTGCCTGGCGAACTCGCTGACCTTGCCCGTGACACGGTCGTCGAATCGCACGCCAATCGCGATCAAAAGATCGGCTTCGTCCACGGCGTAGTTGGCGTAGACGCTGCCGTGCATTCCGAGCATGTCAAGCGAGAGCCGGTCGTCGCCTGGAAACGCGCCGAGTCCCATCAGCGTCATCGTGACGGGGATTCCCGTCTTGCGGACGAGTTCCCGCAGCTCGTCGGACGCTTCGCCCGTGATCACTCCACCGCCGGCGTAGATCACCGGCCGCTTGGCCCTCCGGATGGCAGCGGCCACCTGGGCGATCTGCTCCGGGTGTGGCGCTCTCGGCTCCGGTCGATAGCCCGGAAGATTCATCGGGGCGTCGTAATCCGGCACGAACTGTGCAAGTTGGATGTTCTTGGGCAGGTCGACCAGCACCGGACCGGGCCGACCACTCGTGGCGATGTGGAACGCCTCCCGCATCACGCGGGCGATGTCGTTGTGATCGGTGACGAGGTAATGGTGCTTCGTGATGCCCCGGCATACCTCCACAATCGGGGTCTCCTGGAAGGCATCAGTGCCGATCACGCTCGTGCCGACCTGCCCTGTCAGGGCCACCAGTGGAACGCTGTCCATCCTGGCGTCGGCGATCGCCGTGACGAGATTGAGCGCGCCGGGGCCGCTGGTGGCCATGCAAACCCCTGGCCGTCCCGTCGTGCGCGCATAGCCCTGGGCCGCGAACCCGCCGCCCTGCTCGTGGCGCGGCAGGATCGTGCGGATCCGATCCGCGTAGCGAGTCAGCGACTGGTGCAGCGGCATGCTCGCACCTCCCGGGTAGGCGAAGATCACCTTCACACCGTGACGGACGAGGGATTCCACGACCACGTCGGCGCCGGACTGGATCGTTTCGGTAGCGCGCGGGCGGGAGGCGGTGGCCATGCAAGCTCCTTGGTCGGCTGACTGGTCTGCGGTCCTGCACCGCAAAAAAGACCCTTGAAAAATACACGAAAAAACCGTCCGCCGCCCGTGAGCGGCGGATGAACGCCCGACATGGCCGCAAAAGGTGCCTGAACGATGGAAAAGCCACCGAAAAAAGCCATTGGACCGGATCGGACCGATCGAATCCTATACTCGTCCTTGGTGGTACGACCCCAGAAAAAGCGGCTCGAGAGACTGGCCGCGACGCTCGACACGCACCGAGGGTTCGCCGAGGTCCTCGCCAGCCTCAAGGCCGGGCACGGGGGAACCGTGGGCGGAACCTGGGGGTCGGCCTGCGCCCTCGTGACTGCCGCCCGTGCGGGGGAACTTCCGGCCGGAGGTCGGCTCGTCGTCGTCCTGCCCCACTCCGACTCGTGTGAAACGTTCCTCGAAGATCTCTCGCTCTTCCACGAGGATGCCGGCCTGCATCTGCCGGCACTCGAGTCATTCGACGACGACTCGAGCGCCGACCCGGCGTATGCCCAGCGGCTCGCGGTTGTGAAATCGCTCGCCGCCGGTGCTCGTGACGAGTATTCAGGCGTTGCTGACACCCCTTCCGGATCCTCGTGACATCGCCGCCTGCACACGTTCGCTCGACGTAGGCAGTCGGCTCGATCCGGCTGAACTTGCCGACTGGCTCGTGGCACGCGGCTGGACAGCGGCCGAAACGGTCGAGACGCCCGGTCAGTTCTCCCGTCGTGGGGGAATCGTGGATTGTTTCGCCCCCGACTGGGATCGGCCGGTCCGGATCGATCTGTTCGGCGACGAGATCGAGTCACTCAGATCGTTCGACCTCGTGAGTCAGCGGAGCGTCGGCAGCCTCGATCGGATCGATTTGACTGCGCTGACCGTCGAGGGCTCGCGGCACAACCGCACCCAGTTGGCCGATGTGCTCCCTTCCGGCTCGTGGTGGGCGCTGGTCGAGCCGCTCGAACTGTCCGAGGAGGCGAGGCGTTCCTTCGACCGGCTGCGTGGCGTGGCGCCGGCCCTCTCCGAACCCGAAGACGTGTTCGCCAGAATCTATCGTTCACCCTCGGTGACCCTCTCGTCGATCGCCGCGACGAGCCTCGAGGCCTCCGCGGAACTGGCCGTGGAGAGCGTGGAACGGTTCACTGGCGTTCTCGATCGTGTCCAACGGGAACTCGAGACCGTCGGCCGCGATCAGGAGATCTGGATCGTCTGCCCGTCGGCCGCGGAGATGGAGCGGGTCTCAGAACTCCTCACTGATACGACCCCGGCTCGAACCGGACGCCTGCACTTCGCACCCGGGCGGCTCTCGGGTGGCTTCCGGCTGGTTCCCGAAAAGCTGGTGCTCATTTCCGCCGACGAGTTGTTCGCCCGTGAAGCCACTTCCGTGCGCGGCCGCAAGCCGCTCGTCAAAGGCTCGTCGGCGGCGAGATCCAGTGCTCCTGGCACCCGTGCGATCGACACCTTCCTCCAACTGCGCGACGGCGATTACGTCGTGCACGTGTCCCACGGCATCGGACGCTACCGCGGCATGCGGCCACTGGAGCGGCAGGGCCACACCGAGGAGTTCCTGGAACTCGAATTCGCGGAGACGACGCGGCTGTTCGTGCCGGCTTCGCAGATCGACCTTGTGCAGAAGTACGTTGGAGGAACGAAGCTCGCTCCGAAACTTGCCCGGGTCGGGGGACGGACTTGGGAGAAGCAGAAGCAGGCGGTCCGCGATGCGGTCGCCGACATGGCGGCCGACATGATCCGCCTGCAGGCGCTTCGTGCGAGTCGGCCCGGCATCGCCTTTCCACCACCCACGCAATGGCAGCGGGAATTCGAGAATTCCTTTCCGTTCGACGAAACCCCGGACCAGCTCGCCGCGGCCGAGGCGATCCGCATCGACATGGAATCGCCGCGGCCGATGGACCGCCTGCTGTGCGGCGATGTCGGCTTCGGCAAGACGGAGATGGCGATGCGGGCGGCCTTCAAGGCCGTCGAAGCCGGATACCAGGTGGCCGTCCTCGTACCCACGACCGTGCTGGCCGAGCAGCATCGCCGGAGCTTCCAGACCCGCTTCGCTCAGTTTCCGTTCACGATTCGTGCACTCTCACGATTCGGATCGCCCGCCGAACAGCGGGAGGTACTCGAGGGAATCGCGAGCGGCCAGGTCGATATCGTGGTCGGCACACATCGTCTCGCACAGAACGACATCGTGTTCAGGAACCTGGGACTCCTCGTGATCGACGAGGAGCAGCGATTCGGCGTCGAAGTGAAGGAGAAGCTCAAGGCCCTGCGGGCGAGTGTGGACGTGCTGACGATGACGGCCACGCCGATTCCGCGCACGCTCCATCTCTCGCTGCTGGGCATCCGCGACATCTCGAGCCTGGCGACGCCACCTCCCGATCGGCAGCCGGTGGAGACGAGGGTTGCCCGCTGGGATGATGCGATCCTTCGGCACGCGATCGAACGGGAATTGGCCAGGGAAGGCCAGGTGTTCTTCGTCCACAACAGGATCCACGACATCCACATGGTGGCAGAAAAACTGGCCCGCATCGTGCCCGACGCCAGGATCGGCATCGGTCATGGACGGCTCTCCGAGCACGAACTCGAGGACGTGATGCTCGGGTTCGTGGCCGGCCGCACCGACATCCTGCTGGCGACGACGATCGTCGAGAGTGGCCTCGACATCCCGCGAGCCAACACGATCTTCATCGACGAGGCTGACTCCTACGGGCTGGCCGACCTGCATCAGCTTCGTGGACGCGTCGGCCGCTCCCACCACCGTGCCTGGTGCTACATGCTCGTCGACGGCAACAAACCGGTTACGCCGACGGCCGCGCGCCGTCTACGCGCGATCCAGGAGTTCTCGAGCATCGGTGCCGGCTTCTCGCTCGCGATGCGGGATCTCGAGATCCGCGGTGCGGGAAACCTCCTCGGTACCCAGCAAAGCGGCCACATCGCGACCGTCGGCTACGACCTCTACTGTCGCCTGCTGGAACAGGCGGTTCGCGGTCTCAAATCGCTTCCCGCCGCGGAACCGCCGCCGGTGCGGATCGCGTTGCCCGGAGCGGCATGGTTTCCTCGGGAATACGTGTCCGACCTCCGCAGCAAGATCGACCTGTACCGCCGACTCTCCAGGACGTTTCACGAAGCGGAGGTCGACGACATCGCCACTGAGATCATGGATCGTTTCGGACCGCCGCCTCGCGAGGTCGTGAGGTTGCTGGATCTCGCCCGACTCCGGTGTCAGGCGTCGGAACTGGGGATCGACGCGCTCACGAGGGATCAATCGATCGACCGGCACGATGGGCTGATCCTGATCGCGCACCACGAGCCGAGGCGGATCGAGCGACTTCGTCAGGCGGCCGCCCGAGCGGGTCGCATCGTTCGGGTCGTGGATGAAAGGACGGCGGTCGTGCCGATCGAGGCCGACACGATGGCGGATCCTGACAGCCTGCTCGCGAGCATGCGGTCGCTGTTGCGCACCGGCCAGCCCTGATCAGCACGCCAGCCGATGGCCCCGACGAGCCGCGAAAACGGCGTTGGAACCGATCAAACCGCGGTTGTGGACGCGGCGGCCATCGCCCTATACTCCCGGCCCATATGCCAGTCCCGTGCACCATCGCGTGGCCTCGTTGCGCCCCATACTGCCGTGCCATCTGTTCGTGAGAGCGACCCTTTGGTTGCTCTGCGCCGGCATCGCATCGGGATGGAGCGACGCGGCCCCGATCGACGCCGACATCTCGTCGACCGATTCCAGGCGCAATGGTCCGAACGCCGGCGATGAAGAGCCTCTCGCGAGGGTCAACCCAGGAGCTGCGCCAACGGTTGCCGAACCGGTCTCCCGGCCCGATGGATGGCCCGGCAGTCCGACCGGTGCCCACATCGAGATGCACGTGCTCTCGAGCATTCGCAAACAGCCCGGCGGACCGCTGATTCCCCTCCCCGATATCCGACCCGTCGCCGGCACCGACGAGGAGCCGGGAGGCGTACGGACGGCGAGCTTCGATGATCCGAACGCCGGCCCGGTGGCGGATCAGACGAGCCCGCGACCCGCTCCCCCGATCCCGCAGGCGACCTCCCTGGAAACCGCCAGGGTCATCGCG
>JBJTBB010000443.1:0-12777 GCA_046091125.1 Planctomycetaceae bacterium | reverse complement strand
ACCCGGCAGGTCGACCGTGTAGAGCGCAAAGGCGATCACCTGATCTCTCGGGACATCGAGTTCGAAAGGCCGATTGCGGCGAATCTTTTCGGGCAGGTTCCACCATTCACCGGTGGCCCAGCGATCGAGTTCGGGATGGTCGGGTCCGAACGGAGCGTTCGCGAATGGAGCCGGCGGTGCGATCGCCACTTCCTCGGTCGTCGGACGGGGATCCGCTCCCAAGACGGGCACGCACGCGAGGCATGCCGCAAGCCACCCCGACCGCCTCAGCACCGCCCGCAACGATCGTACGCGGCACCCGCCAGACTCCTCGACACCCTGCAAATCACCTCTCGTCATGCCCGGACTCCGGCGAAAGACCCGTGCCCAACGGCTGCCGGCGGCAGACAGCGGGGTGAGGATGTTCGTGAACGGATGATGATACCGCCGGAATGGCCACGGATCCGCGGAGCCTCCAACGGATACATTTCGCGATCATGACCATCGACGCCGACCCACACTCAGACCCCGCAGACCGCGAGCCGGCGATCGCCATCCGCGACCTCGTCAAGCACTACCGCGGCAGCGACGGCCAGGTCGTGCGGGCAGTGAACGGCATCTCGATGGAGGTTGGCTATGGCGAGACCGTCGGCCTACTCGGCGCAAACGGCGCCGGCAAGACGACGACGCTGCGATTGATCGCGACGCTCCTCGCGCCCACGGCCGGCAGCATCACGGTGGCCGGCTGCGACACGGTCACCGACCCGATCGGCGTGCGTCGCCAACTCGGGTATCTCTCCGCATCGACCGGCGTTCCCGATCGACTCACGGCCCGAGAGACCGTGCGGTCATACGGTCGACTTCATGGGCTCGCCGGCGACGTGCTCGAGCGGTCGGTGAACCGAGTCGTGGACGTGCTGGACCTCGGAGCGTTCGCCGATCGTCCCTGTGGACGGATCTCGAGTGGCCAGCGGCAGCGGGTATCGCTCGCGCGGGCGCTGGTTCACAATCCGCCGGTCATCGTGCTCGACGAGCCCACCAGCGCCCTCGACATCGTCGCCTCGCGGGAGCTTCTCGATTTCCTCGGACTGCTCCGCGTCGCAGGGCACGCTGTCTTGCTGTCCACGCATCGACTGCACGAGATCGAACGTCGCTGCAATCGTTTTGTGGTGCTGCACGAGGGACACGTGGTGGCGGCCGGCACGAAGGAGTCGCTCGGCGGTGATGAAGGTGGCGACCTCGAGGCCGCCTATTTTCGGGCGATCAGCACGCCTGCATCCGACAGCGGAGGCACTTCACCATGAATCGCTCCGAGCCGGACGCCGTCCCCGCCACCGAAGTTCGCACTTCGTTGCGGAGGCGACTGACCGCCGTCTCCACCGGTCGGGAAACGATCCGTGAGGAGACGCGCCACATGATGGCGATCGCGGGCCGGGATCTCGTGGAGTTTCTACGGGATCGTCGGACGGTCTTCATCACGCTCCTGCTGCCGATGCTGATGTATCCGATCGTGGCCGTTTCGAGTGCCGTGGGCGTGCGTAGCGCCGTCTCCGACGTGGAACGGCAGCGGGAGCCGGTCCCCGTGCGGCTGGCCCTCTCGGGACCAGGCGCCCTTGCATTCGCCGCGAGGATCACCGCAATCGAGGAATCCGCCGATCGTGCCGGCTGGCCCTCGTCGCTGGCCATCGACCATCTGCCGCCTGCCGAGGCCTCGCGACAGCTCGAACAGGGTGGCGTCGACTTCTGGCTGGTCATTCCGCTGGACTTTCTCGACGCCCTCGACGGTACGGACACCGCGAAACTGGAGGCCCGAGTCGGCGGCTGGAGACCGGCCGATCAACGGACCCGTGACCAGTTCGCGGCGGTGCTCGACTCACTCGCCGAAGAAGCCACCCGTGAACGGCTCGCCCGCGCCGGTCTTCCGAGCACGACGATCGATCCATTGCGGCTGACCTTCCGTGATGCGCAAGGGTTGCCGATACGCATGGGCCGCCAATCCGTGCCGAGCGTGATCGCCGCCATCCTCATCCTGCTTTCGGTGCTCACGCTGACCGGGGCCTTCTATCCGGCCGTCGACGCCATCGCCGGCGAGAAGGAACGGGGCACGATCGAGACGCTGCTGATCGCCCCCTGCCAGGCCTGGGAGATCGCGGCTGGGAAGTTCTGGGCGATCCTCGTGGTCACGATGGTCACGCTCCTTTCGAACGTGCTGTCGATCGCGGGCACCGCCTGGGTCGCGGTGCGCTTCGTGCCGAAGGAACTCGAGATCTTCCCCGCCCAGACCGCCGCTGGACTCGCGATCGCAGTGGTGGCGTTTCTCGCCCTCTCGACGGTCGGTGCGGCCCTGTGCCTCGCCGTGACGGCCGCCTCTCGCAGCACGAAGGAGGCTCAGCACAGTCTCACTCCCGTAATCGTGGGAGTGAGCCTACTTTCGGGCATCGCAATCGCACCGGGCATGTCACCACACGGCGTGCTCGCAGCGGTGCCCTTCGCCGGACAGGTGCTCGTGGCCCGTGAGGCGCTCGCCCCCGCTTCCAGCGGCCCGGTGGCCGCGCTTCTCGTACCGCTCGCCGTCACGATCCTGTCGGCCGCCGGCGTCGCGGTGCTGCTCCTGTGGATCACCGGCACACTGATGACCGACGAAGAAGTGCTCTTCCGGGGGCCCGACGCCGCCGATGGGCTCTTCAAGCGACCCACCGCGAGGCGATGGCCCACACCGGTACAGGGAATACTCCCGGTGATCCTCGGACTCGCCGCACTCTGGTACGGCCAGGCCTTCGTGCCCGAACAACTCCTGCTCACGATTCCTTTGCAGCAGCTGGCGTCGGTCGCCCTTCCACTGGCAATCGTACTGCTTTGGCAGCGTGTCGGTGTCGTCAACACACTGCGACTGGCTGCGCCTGCACGGGGACCGTTACGTTCGCTGGTCGTGGTCGTCGGTTCCGCGATCATCGGCCTCGGGCTGTTCATCCTGGCCGCGATCCTGCTCTCGAGACTCGTGGGTGTCGACGCCTCCGAGGATGCCCGTGCTCTCTCTGAAAAGATCGCAGAGCTCGTCGCGACGAGTCCCACGTGGCTCGTATGGCTTGTGATCGCCGCGCTGCCGGCGGTGTGTGAGGAGCTCCTCTTCCGCGGATGGGTGCTCTCGGGATTCGTCGGCCGCCACGGTGAGCGATCGCGACTGGTCGCGGCCGTCGGTGCCCAAGCGTTGCTCTTCGCCGTGATGCATCTCCTCCCGGAGCGGATGCCCGGGACGTTCCTGATGGGGCTCGCGACCGGCTGGTTGGCCATCCGCACCCGCAGCATCCTCCCGGGCATCGTCTGCCACGCCGCCAACAACTCGATGCCGATCGCCATTCTGCGACAGGCATCCGAGCGACCCGAGGCTGTCCTTGAATCGTCGTTGGTCCCGCTGGGGGCGGCGGCCGCCGTCGTGGCCGGCGGGCTGATGGTCGTCTCGGCCACGCCCCGCGAGGGACGTTGACCGCGAGTTGTATCGAGGAATCCGCCTGTGTGCCAGACGTTGCCGAGACTGGTTCTGACCGCGGTGTTCGTTCTCGGCGCATCGCGCACGATGGCGTTTGACCAGGTCGGATGGTTGCGGGAGGTGACAGAACCGCCGAAGGACCCTGTCCTCGAAGCGGCCGGCATGATCGTGCCGCTGCTTCCGGAGAACATTGAATCGCCAGCGACCCTCGAGAACTGGCAGTCGCAGCGGCACGTCGTGCGGGAGCGGTGGCTCGAGTTCCTCGGGCCGATGCCCGCGCCGCCACCGATGGACATGCGAACGATTCGAAGCGAACGGGTCGACAACGTGGAGCGGATACTCGTCGAGTATGCGGGCGAACCGGGTCTGCGGGTCCAGGGCTACCTCCTGCTGCCTTCTCACCGAACACCGCTCCCAAACGGAGGGAAGGCCTCGGGCAGGCGGCCGGGCATCGTTGCGTTGCACGAGACCACCCGGGCGACGATCGACGACATCGCCGGCGTGAGCGGGCATCCGTCCATGCAGCTCGGACTGAAACTGGCAGGTCGCGGGTTCGTGGTGTTCTGTCCACGGTGCTTTCTCTGGCAGGACGCGACCACTCTCGACGACGCCGTACAGACCCACCAACGTCGCCACCCGCGTACGCTGGGCATTGCAAAGATGCTCTACGAAGCCAGTCGCGGCGTGGATCTGCTCCGTTCCCTCGAGGAGGTCGATCCGGACCGCATCGGATCGATCGGACACTCCCTGGGCGCGAAGGAGGTGCTCTACCTCGCGGCCTTCGACGAGCGGGTCCGGGTGTCGGTGGCGAGCGAGGGCGGTCTCGGATTTCGAAGCACCAACTGGGACGCCCCCTGGTACCTCGGCCCCGCGATCCGTGATCCGGATTTCCAGCTGAACCACCACCAGTTGCTCGCGCTCGCCGCACCGCGGCCGCTGTTGATCGTCGGCGGAGAAGCGGGGCCTGGGGCGGCCGACGGCGAACGCTCGTGGGTACTGCTCGAGGCCTCACTCCCGGTCTGGAAGCTCTATCCGGGGCCCGTGCGACTCGGACTCCTCAATCATCATCAGGGCCACTCGATCCCTGACGCGGCATTCGAACGCATGGCGGAATGGCTGCGGGTGTATCTCGGACCCTGATATCCGCGGGGCACGGACGCTCAGGCATGTTCGAGCCCTGCCAGCCGGCCTGTGCTTGACCCGAAGGCGTCGGCATCGATACCCAGACGCCCGAGCACCGATACGAACAGATTCGACAGTGGCCGGTTGTCGTCCTGCGCAAAGGCGATGTGGCTGCCGTGCCGGAAACCTCCGCCGGCCACAAGGATCGGAAGGTTCGTGTTGTCGTGCGTGTTGGAGTCGCCCATGTTGCTGCCATAGAGCACGATCGTGCGATCCAGCAGTCGTCGATCTCCCTCTCGACGCGCACCGAGTTCCCCAAGGAGCCCCGCCAGCAGGTCCATCTGCCGATGGTCGGCCGACTCCAGTTGGGCGAGTTTTTCGGCCGACTGCCCGTGGTGGCTGAGACTATGGTAACCGTCGGTCGTCGTCCGCTCGTCGTCGAGCCTGAAGGCTGGCGTCGCAAACGCATCGACCATGAGCGTGACGAGCCGCGTGGAATCGCTCTCCACCGCCACGAGCGCCATCTCGAGCATCGCCTCGAATCCCTCGAAGATCCTCGCGCGATCGGTGATGTCATCAGGACGAGGGCCGGGGGCCTGCGGTTTGGGTCGCTCCTCCCAGGCTCCGGCCACCTGCAACCGCTCCTCGAGTTCGCGGATCGAGGTGAGGTAGTGGTCGAGCCGGCGGCGATCGGTGGCCGACACGCGCTGCTCCATCCGACGCGTGTCGTCACCAAGCGCGTCGAGAATGCTTTCCCGCTCGCGGAGCCTTCGCCGACGGGCCTCCACCTCCGCGGGAGTCCCCGTGACGAACAACTTCTCGAACAAGCGGCTGGGGCGGTCTTCGGCGGGGATCAGGCAGCCGTCGCGGGTCCAGGCGAGGCTGCGATTGCCCTTGTCGATGTTGACGCCGAGGTTGAGCGTCGGAAACCTGGTCAGGTGACCGATCCGCTCGGCGGCGAACTGATCGAGCGAGATCGTGTTGCGAAACCCGCTGGCCGTCGGGTTGCGGGCCGCCGTCAGGAAGCAGTTTTCGGTCGAATGCCCACCGCGGACGTTCGGATGCGACAGACCGCTGACCACCGTGAAGTCGGCACGGTGAGCTGCGAGCCGCTCAAGAGAGGGCGAAAGTTCGTAGTCGCAGCCGGTGGTCCTGGGGAAAAACAGCTTTGGCAGAACGCCGAGGTTGTTAGAGATGAGGATCGCCCGCATCGGCGGACTCGGCACCGTGGCCGCACCGCGCGCCAGCGGCGCCTCGAGCCACGGCAGCGCGATCGACACGCCGGCTGCGCGGAGCAGGTGTCGCCGGGGGAGGAACGTGTCCGACGAGCCGTTCACGATGACCCCCCCGATTCGTGCGGCGGCAGTCCGCGAAAGAGACGGCTGGCCACGAAACCTCGCAGCAGGTCTCCGACACGATAGCCATCGGCCGAGCAGGCGTCGAGGATCTCCTCGATCTCCGCACGGTCTGCGAATCGCAGGGATGCCCCGGTCGCGTAGGCAGTGAACTGGTGCAGGAGATTGCGGGCCAGTTGCCTCTCCTCGGGGACCAGGATGACCTTCAACTCCTTGATGTCCGCGAACGTCCGGCCGTCGGGCAGGCTGCCCGAGGAATCGATCCGCGTCGAGAGCCGATAGGCGTAATCATGACCGGCGCGATCGATGCCGCTGACGACCTCACCCTCCTCGAGCCCGCGGTAGCGATCCCGCACACCCCCGCAGATGTCGAAGGTTTCAAGCGCGAATCCAACGGGATCGAAGAGCCGGTGGCAGGACGCGCACGACACGTCGACCGTGTGCAACGCGAGCAGGTCGCGGATCGTCTTCGCGCCGCGGATGTCGGGCTCGACGGCCGGCACGCTCGCCGGCGGCTTGGGGGGAGACAGTCCGAGCAATCGCGTCATGACCCATGCGCCCCGAACGACGGGTGAGGTGGTGGTGCCGTTAGCCGTCACACGCTGGATCGACGCCTGCGTGAGCAGGCCACCGAGCAGCGATGCCGACGGGAGCGAGACCTTTCGCATGGCATGACCGTCGAGCGGCGGCAGACCATAGTGCCTCGCCAGGCGATCGTTCGCGAACACAAAGTCGGTCGTGATGATCGATCGTACTGGCAGGTTGTCCCGCACGAGTGCGGTCACGAATGCCCGCGTCTCCATCGCCATGCTCTCGGCGAGAAAGTCGTCGAACCGGTATTCGGGATAGAGACGCGCGTCCGGCTCGTCACGACGAATGTGCCGCAGGTCGAGCCAGTAGTCGGTGAAATGCGCGACGAACCGATCGAACCGTGGATCGGCGACGAGCCGGTCAGCCTCCGCCAGGAGTTCCGCCGGGTCGGCGAGAGTGCCGCTCCCGGCCTTCAGTAGGAGCGCGTCATCGGGCCGCGTACTCCAGAGAAAATACGAGAGCCGTGAGGCTAGATCGAACGACCCGCGGGCATCGGGCGAATGGGCGTCGAGCCACCTCGGCTCGCGCACGTAGACGACATGGGGGGAGGCGAGAATCGCCGCGCAGCCGGAAAGGAGGGCCGTCGCAAAATCCTGACCTTCCTTCAGCGAATCTGTCACGAGACGCTCATAGGGGGCGAGATCAGCGGTGGAGAGCGTCGGGAACACGGCTCGTCCGGCGAAGGCCGCGAGCAAGTGACGGGCATCGACGGCAGGTTCGGTGGATACGACTTCCACTGGCAACGCGGTGCAGTTCGCCGCGGCTTGAATGGCGAGGTCGCCGAAGAGCCTTCGATGTGATTGGGGCGGCCAGGGGTCGGGAGGAAGCGGTCCGAGGATGTCCAGGGACTGGATCGCCACGCCCGGCTGACCACCCTCGGGAAACGGTGGAAAGCGATATGTCGGCGGCCCGCCGTCGACGTTCCTCGCAAGGGGTACCGGGAGGCCGAGCAGGCTGTATTCGATGGTCTGACCGGCGTCGAGCGGCACGGTCGTCTCAAAGTCCGTCGGCTGCGGTGGGATGTCGAACGTTCCCCCCACCGCACGCACGTCACCCGAGACGTCGGGCCCGGACGGCCGTCTCGCGCGAAACGTCATCGGAACAGGCGATGCCGCCGGCACGACCGTATACCCCGCTTGCTGGAGCACGGCACGAGCGCGAAATCGCACGCGGTACACACCCCGTCGCTGCGCGACGAATCCATGCGGATAGCCGTAGTAGGGCCAGTAGGCCGAACGAAAGATGCAACACTCAATGGCTGGGTCCTGCACGAACGTCCGCCTGAGCGCGGTGAGTGCCGGTCCTGTGAAGGAGATCGCCTGTCCGTCCTTGGCGAAGAACATCGCCTCGCGTTCGCCAAACGTCTGCCCCTCCGAAAACAGCTGGGTCGCGATCGCGGAGTAGGAATCGGGCGGATGCGGTCCCGTACCCGTCGCGATCGCCTCGACAAGCGCCGCCATGGCTGCATCGAGCGTGGCATCGAGCTGGATGCGTGAAAAGTCGAGCCCCTCGGCCGACTTGTTGAAACCGTCCCGAATACGGTCGTCGGGTAATCGGTCCGCGATGTCGAGAAGCGGCAGCCCCAGGACGTCACGGAGCGTCTGCTGATACTCAAGACGGTTGAGCCGCCTGAGCGGCACGCGGCCTTCGGCGATGATCGCTTGTCGATCGGCTGTCCTGATCGCGCCTTCGAGTGCGGCGAGTAGTCGCCCGCGTTCGGTGGGAGGGAGATCGACCGCATCCGGGGGCATCTGCTCCTTCGCCACACGGTCGTACATGCGCACGAAGCGTTCGCGAACAATCCCATCGGCCAGATCCGAACCGAGGTCGTCGAGGTCGAGTCCTCCCTCGGCCATGCCGTCGGCGTGGCAGCCACCGCAGGCCTGTTTGACGAGCATCCCGACCGCCACCGCGGGTGGCTGACCCATCGTCGTATGAGCCCAACACGCTGTGAGAACCGCGAGGATCATTGCCACTTGTCGCCGCGCACGGTTCGAGATGGCTCGCGGCACTGCGACGCGGCGTGATGCTCCGACCCCTCGTTCACCCGTGCATCCGCCGTTGTCCCTTCGCGTCTTGGCGGAAACCATCGTACCTGTATCCCTCGATCGAGGCGGACCCTTTATACACGAGCGTCAGGCGAGGAAATCGCCGACCACCCTGCCGTGGACGTCCGTGAGACGGAAGTCGCGGCCGCTGTGCCGGTAGGTGAGACGCGTGTGGTCGAGACCCAGCAGGTGGAGCATGGTGGCCTGGAGGTCGTGGACGTGGACCGGCTTCTCCACGGCTTTGAACCCGAACTCGTCGGTCGCTCCGTACACGGTGCCCCCCTTCACGCCGCCACCGGCCATCCAGACCGAGAAGCCGTGATGGTTGTGGTCGCGGCCACTGCCGTCGGCGCCTTGACCGTTGGGCAGCTCGACCGTCGGCGTGCGGCCGAACTCGCCACCCCACAGCACGAGCGTGCTCTCGAGCAGACCCAGCCCGACGAGGTCGTCGAGGAGCGCGCCGATGGCACGATCACATTCGCCGGCGAGACGGCGGTGATTCTTCTCAATGTGATCATGGCTGTCCCACGGCTGTCCCTGACCGTGCCAGACCTGCACGTAGCGCACCCCCCGCTCCACGAGTCTGCGGGCGATCAGCATCTGCCTTCCCTGGACGTCATCGCCGTACCGGGCGAGTACATGCGCGGGTTCGCGGGTGACATCGAAGGCCTCCGACGCCTCCTCCTGCATGCGCCAGGCCAATTCCATCGACGAGAGCCGTGCCTCCAGCAGCGGATCGTGTTCGCGGGCGGCGAGGTGCCGGCGGTCGAGCGCGGTCGTCAGGTCGAATTGACGCCGCTGCACCGACCGCTCGAGTTTCGGATGGCGGACGTACTCGACCAGTTCGTCGACCTTCTTCTTCTTCGTATCGACGTACGTCCCCTGGTAGGCGCCCGGCAGGAAGGCGCTCCGCCAGTTTTCGGTGCCCTTGATCGGATACCCACCGGGGCACATCGCCACGAAGCCGGGCAGGTTCTCGTTCTCGCTGCCCAGGCCATAGGTCACCCAGGCACCCGCGGCGGGACGAACGAGTCTCGCATCGCCGCAGTTCATCAGCATCAGCGAGGGCTCGTGATTGGGCACGTCGGCATGCATCGACCGCACGACCAGCAGGCGATCGGCGTGTCGGGCGACGGAGGGAAAGAGGTCGCTGATGGAAATCCCGCTCTGACCATGCCTCGCAAATCGGAAGGGGGAGGGGAGCGCGGCGCCCGTACGCCGCTCCGTCTTGAGCGTGCCGGGTATTTCATTGCCGGCATGCGCCTCGAGCGCGGGTTTTGGGTCGAAGCTGTCGACGTGGCTCGGACCGCCGTTGGCAAAGATGTGAATGACCGCGCGGGCCCGCGCCGCAAAATGCGGCGCCCTCGCGGCGACCGTCGAGCCGGCCGCAGCCTCACGGGCAAGCAGACTCGCGGCGCCGAGCCATCCCATTCCCATTCCGGTTCGGACGAGCGCCTCGCGGCGCGACACCGGGTGGCTCAACCGATCCCGATCGGCCGCATCGCCGCCGACCGATCCATGACGGTCCGTTCGTCGCTCAGTCGACATACTGGAACTCCGCCGTGGCCAGAAGCGCATGGGCGAGCCGCTCGCGGGGACTCAACGGGGACGCGCCGTCGGACGCCGCGGCCTCCTGCTCGAGCCACGCAACCGCCATCGCCAGCTCGTCGTCGGAAGGACTGCGGGCGAGCACCGTCCGCCAGACGGAATGGACGAAAGCCGGCTCACCGGCAGTTGCGCCGATGATTCGACCGACCCGGTCCGCCACACGCCGCGCCGCCTCCACGACGATCGGTGCATTGAGTGCCGCGAGCGACTGCTGGGGCACGCTCGTCTGCGACCGCACATGGACCGCCGTGTCCGGATTGGCGATGTCGAAGACCCGCATGATGCCCGGCACGTCCTGACGGTCGAGCGTCGCATAGACGCTCCGCGATCCCATCGACTGGACCGCGACAGGATCGATGCCCCTTCCACCGCGCCGCCGGGGCAGTTCGGGTTCGACGCCGGACGACGCCGGATCGAGCGTCCCGGCGGCCTCGAGGAGGCTGTCCCGCCAGGCCTCCCACGACAGCCTGCGACGGTTGGCCCGTGCAAAGAGCCTGTTGTCGGGGTCGCGCTGGGCAAGATCGGGACGAATCGTGCTCGCCTGACGAAACGTTCGGCTCGTCACGATCTCCCTGTGCAGCCAGCGAAGGCTCCACGCCCCCTCCTCCACGAACCGTCGGGCCAGGTCATCAAGCAGCTCCGGATGGCTCGGGGCCTCGCCGCGCAGGCCGAGATCACCCGGCGTCTCGACGAATCCGCGGCCGAAGTGATGGGTCCAGACCCAGTTGACGATGACCCGTGGCGTGAGCGGGTTGTCGGTCGACGCGATGGCCTGCGCGAGTTCAAGCCGACCGCTCGAACCTGAAGGCACCTCCGCACCTCCAAGCAGCATCGGCAGGCGACGCTTCACCACGTCGCCCGGTCGTCCAGGATTGCCACGCAGCAGGATCCGACTGTCATGGGGCGTCTCCCGATCGACCAGCACCATCGCATGTGGCGGTGCACCGGGCGCCTCAGCGAGATGCTGTGTCACCAGCATTTTCCGGCGACGGTGTTCGGTCTGCTCGTCCCGCTTGGCGATCCGCATGGCCTCGTCGGACTTGACGACCAGCGGCGACCCCTCGACGCCCAGAAGCGAACGCAGGCTCGCGTTGTCGGCCGACTCATCGGGCGGGGCCGGCGGGCCACCCGCAAACTCCGGCGCCACGCGCATGGCCAAGCGCGCATAGGCGGCGGCGAGTTCGGCGAGCGTTCTCGGCCTCGCCGAGAGGATCTCCTGTCGCACGAGCGGATGGATGGTCTTCGCATCCGGCGAGTCACCCCAGGTCGCCACGACGGCGTCGAGCCCGGGCCCAACCTTGTCGTCACTGACCGAGGCCACCGCCATCCATGGCCCGAGGATCGGATGCGTGGCGGGCTGCTTGACGAGCAGCCGACCGAGCCTGTCGAGCACGAGCTGCTCGAGTTCGTACCCATCGGCCAGTCGCGGAGGACGACCATCGTCACCACGGGGCTTCGGACGAGCGACCTCGAGAAGGTAGTCGGCGGCATGGGACACCGCGTCACGAACACCGCGCGCATGCACCGCCTTCTCGTGGTCGACGATCGACTGCCGCAACTCCGCCAATTTCTTGGAGAAGGCCTCGGCCTCGGGACCGTCGGGCGCCTCGCCGATCTGCGGCATCTCCTCCGGCTGGACGCAGCTGTCGAAAATGCCGTGCAGCGCGTAGTAGTCGGCGGCCGACACAGGCTCGTACTTGTGGTCGTGGCAGCGGGCACAGGCGACGGTCAGACCCATCAGCCCACGGGTCACAAGATCGATCCGGTCGTCGATGATGTCGTGACCGTTGCCGAGGAACGAGCGGCCAACCGTGAGAAATCCGAGCGCCGCGAGGTCGCCCTTGGGTACCGGGGGCTGGAGTCGATCGGCGGCGATCTGGAGCGTCACAAACCGGTCATAGGGAACGTCGCGCTGCAGGGCCTCGATGACCCAGTCTCGATAGGTCCAGGCGAACGGATAGAGGGGCGATTGGTTGTCGAAGGCATACCCCATCGTGTCGGCATACCTGGCGAGGTCGAGCCACTTGCGGGCCCAATGCTCGGCATGTTCCCGTGAATCCAGGAGCCGTTCCACGAGATCTCGATAGGCCTGCTCGGACGGATTGTTCACGAAGGCATCCGCCTCGTCGGCCGAGGGGGCCAATCCGGTGAGGTCGTAGGTCAGCCGACGGTGCAACGCCCTCGGATTGTCGGGCGGCGACGGCTCGATCCCCTCGCCCACGAGCCGCCCGGCGATGAATCGATCGATGGCCCCATCCCACCCTTTGAACACCGCCGCCTCCGGCAGCGCGGGTGGCGCATGGCGGGTGATCGTCTGAAAGGACCAATGGCTCGCTTTCGCCTCCGCGAGCACGGCCGACATGTCGCGGGCGACGGACTTGGCAGCGTGCGGATCGGCTGCGCCCCCTACGCCACTCCAGGGGACACCCGCCGCGACCCACGACTCGAGCACGGCGATCTCGTCTGCGGACAGTCGTCCGTCCGGGGGCATGGCCAACTCGCCCTCGTGCCGCACCGCGGCGAGGAGCCGACTCTTGGCCGCGTCCCCCGGTACGACGACTGGGCCTCCGTCTCCACCGGCGAGCAT
>JBJTBB010000442.1:0-8968 GCA_046091125.1 Planctomycetaceae bacterium | reverse complement strand
GGCCTAATTCCCGGAACCAATTGAGCCGCGTCCTCCCAACAACCCCCACCACCCCATAGTCGCTGCCCGACGGAGGAGCTCACTGCCAGCACCCGAGCCGTTGCCCATCCTCCGAAGGCACGGAACCGACAAGGTCTCGATTGCTGTACTCTCTAGCGAAACAATCCGGCCCCGAGGCGGGACGTACGACGTGCTTCACGCGAATCCGACTGCACGAACAACGGCCCACGTTTGCCGCCGTCCGATGGTTCGCTTCCTTCCGCTTCTTGCCACGTATTGGTTGTTCGCTGTCGGTGGCTCGTCGGGTCCCGTGCACGGGCAGCTCGTCGTGCCGCCGGGACTCGGTGCAACAGGGAGCGGCACCGTTCCTGGACCGGATTACGACACCGTCTTCGTTCTGCTCGCCGAGGGGCGGGTCGATCGCGCCCTGGAGCTGGCTGCAGATCGCTATCGCGGTGGCGTCCGCATCGGGGCAACCCGATGGGTCGATTCGATCCCATCGGCCATGGCGGTCGGCGAGTGCCACTGGGAACTCGGGCAACTCAGGGAGGCTGTCAGGGCCTATGACGAGGCCCTGCTGTTGTATGCCGCACACGGGGATTGGCTTCTGGGTATTCGATTCCCCGCGGGCGCTCCAACAGCGAAGCGAAACGCGGAGCGAGTGCCCTGGGGTCCGGGGACACGCAATCTGCCGCCATCCATCGTCCCGGAGACGATGCCCCTCAGACGCGGTGGAGGGGACGCCGACCGTGTACTCAAGCAAGGAGGCGTGCTGACGGCGGCCGCCGACTATCCGGTGCGCCCGCTGGAGATCGTTCGTGGATTACTCGTCAGTCTCTACCGACGCGGCGACATCATCGGGAGCGTCGCGATCGATGGAGAACCGCTAGCGCAGGCCGTCCGTTCGCTTGCGCGGCGGGCGGCACCTCCGAACCATTATTCCCATGCCTGGGTCGATCTCATGCTCGGCACCGCTTACTGGGCCCAGGGTCGGGTCGATCAAGCGACTCCGCTTCTCGAACGCGGTCTGACGATGCCCGGTCCGATGGATCATGCCCTAACCGGCTGGGGGCTCATTCTGCTTGGACGCATCAGGCTGGCGGCAGGGGACGCCGCAGGAGCTGCGAGACTCTTTGATGACGCATCGATCGCTGCCTACAACTACTCTGATTTTCGCTGTCTTGAAGAAGCCTTCCAGTGGTCAGTCGCGGCACACTTGGCGGCCGGCGAGAGGCGAGTGCCGGCCATTCTCGAATCGGCCTGCGCCTGGGCGAGGTCAGGCCCGACCGGCTTCCAGGCCCGATTGAACGCGCTCAGGGCCTGCGGCTTGGCTGAGACGGCCTCTCCGGATGTCGTACGGCAGGCCCTTGCCGAGATCGACCCACGAAACTTTCGAGGGGAATTGGCTGCAACGCGTACGGCAGTTCTCGCATCCTACGCTGCTGCGGTCGCCTCGTTGCACGAGGGTCGCCCCGAGGCGATGGCCCAGCTCGAGGCCTCACTTGCAGCGGCTCGTCCACATAACCCCCGACTTTTTCAGACGCAGCGATTGACGGAGGCGGTTGCCTCCAACTCGGGCGCATTGAGCGACCGGGAGATCGATCTTCTCTTCGCCTCGTTGCTTGGCGATCCTCCGTCGGCCGTCATCGCAGCCGAGCCGATCGGTTCCCTGACCGTCATGACGACACCGCGGACCGAAGGCTTTGAAGCATGGGTCATGGCTGCATCCCGGAGAGGAACCGACCCTTTCCTGCAGGCAGTCGAGTCGCGAAGCCGATCTCGCTGGCTCACGGCACGTCCCATCGGCGGGCGGCTCATGAACATCGATCGGTTGCTTGAAACCGATCGAGCCGAACTCGAACCTGAAGAAGAAGCGGCGCGGCTCGGCGTGCTTGCTGCTGCGCCGGATCTCGCTCGCTTGATCGACAGGTCGAATGCGATTCGGACCGAACTGTTGATAGCCATGAACGCGGCGGCTGCCCCCCTGGATGTTCCGGGTGATGTCGATCAGTGGCAGTCCTACGGGCAACTCATCGATCGCCAAACGACGGAGATCGTGAAACTCACCGTCGGAAGGCGCCAGCCGAAACTCTCCTTCCCACCGCTGTTCTCGGCAGAAGACATTCGAAGCCGGCTCGAACCGGGACGGTTGATCCTGTCGTTTCATTGGAACGCGTCCGGCCTGGTGGGCGTGCTCGAGTCCCGGGAGCGGGTCGCCGTATGGCAAATCCGTCGTGCAACGGAGCTCCTCGAAGACCTCCGTCGTCTCGCACGCGGGCTTTGCCTTTTCGAGTCGGCCGCACCCGCGACTCCCTCGCGACTCGTCGAATCGGATTGGCTCGTGGCGGCAGAGCGGCTCGAGAGGACGCTCTTCGAAGATTCAAAAATATCGCTGGCCGAGGGAATCGAGGAGCTGACGATCGTGCCGGACGGGTTACTGTGGTATCTGCCGTTCGAGTTGTTGCCCATCGCGTCCACGAAAGGGGCGGTCGCGGCTGAAGACACCACACATCGTCCGCCCCGCCTCCTCCGGGATTGCTGTCGGATCCGATACAGTGCGACCCGCAGCCTTGCTGTCTGGAAGCAGCGACCCGTGCGACGCGAGTCGACCATCGGACTATTGACTGGCCGTTTGCATCGTGCGGAATCTCCGGAGGCGGCTGAGCAGATTCGTGAACGTCTGGCCTCGTCATTCGATCGAACCCTGACGTTGCCCGTCGTTTCTCGCAAGAACGATGGGCAGACCACTTCGCTTGCGGCGTCGCTGGTCGACGTACTGGTCGTCCTCGACGCCGTCAGCGCACCGTCGACTCATGGCAACGACACGCGACCTCAGCGTGGTGCCCAGCGGCAGACGGCCTTCGATTTGGGAGCCTGGGGAGGTCCGCCGCTCAAACGGGCCTCGTGCGTGCTCATCCCTGGCTTTGATTCCGCGATGTCCTTCGGTCTGCAGCAATTTCCCGCGCGTCCCGGCGACGACCTATTCATGTCCGCGGTTGATCTTGCAGCCGTAGGAGCCACGACGGCCGTCCTCAGCCGCTGGTCGATGGGTGGCATGACCATGACGGCCCTGATGGACGAAGTCCTTCGTGAGCAGGGGCACGCCCGGGATGCTGGCCCTGGTGGTTCACGTGAACCGAGCGAAGCTTGGAGGCGATCAGTCGACCTCGCCATGCGGGAAGAGCCTGATCTGACGCGTGAACCGAGAATCCGCCCGGACTCCAAGGGGCATCTGGCGGATGCCTCCCATCCGCTGTTTTGGGCCGGTTACATGCTGCTCGATTGCGGCACAGGCTCTGACGAGGAGGCCATTGCGGTCCGGCCGTAGGACAGACCCCCGTTCGTGCGCCATCCGGACGGATGACTCACACGAATCGAGGCGGCCGACTTTGACGCCGGCATCGGATGACCGATCGATCGGGCTTTTTTGATGACAGTCGTAGTTGTGATGACAGTCATAGATTGATCCGCTCGCGGAGCCCGTCGTCTCGAGTCGGCATATCCTCGACGATCGACCGACGGCTCCTCGGCACCCGAACCCGAATACTTTTTCAGCCTGCCCATGCCATTGTCAGACCTGATTGACCATGCCGGGTTGATGGTCGTCACATTCATCGCGGCTGCCATCAATTCGGTCGCCGGGGGCGGAACGCTGCTCACGTTTCCGATCCTGGCGGCGATCCTTCCTGCAGGAGACGCCCGACTGGTCGTGGCCAATGCGACGAGCACGGTCGGGCTCTGGCCTGGAGCGGTCGCAGCAGCCTGGGCGTACCGCGGTGAGCGACGGGGCCAACCGCCATGGGCGGTTTGGCTCATCGCCCCGAGCGTCCTCGGCGCGGTGGCCGGGGGACTGCTCCTCGTACGAATGCCGTCGGGGGTTTTCGATCGTCTGGTCCCGTGGCTCATTCTCGCCGCGGCCATTCTGTTCGCGATCCAGCCAGCCATCGCCAGGCTTGCCTTCGCTGAGCGACCGACCCGTCGATCGGTCGCGGCCGCCTGTGGAGTGCAGTTCCTGGTTTCGGTTTATGGCGGGTATTTCGGTGCCGGGATCGGGATCCTGATGCTCGCGATGCTGGGCTGCCTTGGGCTGGGTGACATCCATCGACTCAATGGCGTCAAGAACGTGCTCGGAACGATCGTCAACGGGGCCTCCGCGTCACTGTTCATCGTGGGATCACTGGCGGGGTGGCATGACATCTCATGGCCGCATGCCCTCACCATGGCCGTCGCGGCCGTCGCGGGAGGGTTGGCCGGTTCGTCGATCACCCGCCAAATGGCTCCGCACGTGGTGCGGCGAATCGTTTCGGCTATCGGATTCACGTTGGCGGCCTACTATCTTGTGTTCGCCTAGGGATGGGTTCCGTCGCCCTATCATCCGGTCGACGATTCCCGGCACCTCACCCCGACAGGCACCCACGAGCCTCGAACCGATGCAACCTCTCGTGAACGTACGGAATCTATCGAAGCGGTACGCCTTATCCCGCAGCGTCGTCACGGCCCTCGATGGCTGCACGCTCGCCGTGCACGAGGGAGAAACGTTCGGTCTGCTCGGACCAAACGGCGCCGGCAAGACGACACTGCTGAGGTTACTGCTTGGGTTCATCGAACCAAGCTCGGGCGAGGCCAGTGTCGCTGGCCACGATTGCATCCGGGATTGCCTGGCGGTGCGGCGGCAGGTGGCCTACCTACCCGGGGAGGCGCGGCTCTTCCGCCGCATGAATGGCCACTCCGTGATCGACTTCTTCTCAAAACTGCGGGCGGAATGCGATGCGCGGCGGGCGGAAGCCGTCGCGGCGAGGCTTCAGCTCGACCTTCACCGTCAGGTGGCGAGAATGAGCACCGGTATGCGGCAGAAACTCGCCCTTGCCGTCGTGCTGGCAATGGATGTGCGTTTGGTGATCCTCGATGAGCCCACCGCCAACCTCGACCCCACCGCCCGAGCCGAGGTATTGGACATGGTTCGGGAAGCCCGTGCGTGCGGCCGAACGGTGATCTTCTCATCGCATGTGCTCTCGGAGGTGGAATCGACGTGCGACCGCGTCGCAATCCTCCGGGCAGGTCGGGTGGTACACGAGGCCGCGGTGCACGCGATCCGCCGCAGTCATCGAATCACTGTCCGGTTGTCGGGGCCGCTCGGGCCGGTGCCGAAGGAGACGGAGCACGCGATCGCCGCGCTGCAACCCACTTCCGATGGCTTCCAAATCGAGTCGACTGGATCCCTCGCGCCGCTTTTGGGCTGGCTCGCCACGCTCCCCATTCAGGAGATCCTGGTCGAGCCGACGGGACTTGCCGCCATTTATGATCGATTTCACCGTGAATCGATCGCCGCACGGCCGAATCTTCCGGCTGCGTGAGGGACCGCGATTCAGGGATTACGAGCCATGTGGAATCAGGCGATCTGGCGGAAAACATGGGGGGATCAGCGAGGGCTGCTTGTGAGTCTGATGACGCTTTGGTGCGTCTTTCCCTGGATCTACATCTGGCTCTCCTCGCAAATCCCGATGGGGGCCTTTGAATCGGTTTTGCTGCGTGCGATCCCGAAGGACTGGGAAAAATTGTCCGGAGTCCCCTTCGCGGAAGTGGCTACTCATGCGGGCAGGGTCGCGTTGGCATTCGTCGATCCCGTTGTCGTTCTGGGCGCGACCGTGTGGGGAATCACTCGGGGCAGCGACGCGGTCTCGGGACCATTGGAGCGGGGCACGCTGGAGATGATCCTTGCGCAGCCCGTGCGGCGATCGGCGGTGTTTGTCACGCAGGCTGCTGCGACGGTCGGGGGGGCGGCCGTGCTCGCGGCCACGTTGTTTGTCGGCGTGGTGATCGGAATCGCCAGCGGTCCGTGGGCGGGCAAGGTTGACGCGTCTTGGTATCTGCCGGCAGTCCTCAACGTCTTCGGGCTCATGGTCTGCCTCTCGGGCGTCGCTGCTTGCGTCTCCGCATTCGACCTGTATCGCTGGCGTTCGATCGGGATCATGTGTGGCTTCTACGTCGTTTCACTGCTGACGAAGCTCATCGGGCGAATGAGCGGTGCGTTTTCCTGGGTCGGATCGCTGTCAATCTTCGAACTGTACGAACCGCAGCGTCTCGTTTCCGGTGCGCCCGACGCCTGGTTTCTGCTGGCTCGCTACGACGGTGTACTCCTGGGAATCGGCCTGGCCGCGTACGTGATCGGTGCGGTGGTCTTCGCCCGGCGGGATCTGCCCGCACCCCTGTGAGCCCCGACACCACGGAACCACCGCCCGTCAATGCATCTCCGGCTCGCACCCGAGATGGATGACCACGCTCCGCACAATCTGTCTGGCGGCAGGACCCCGTCGTCATCCATACTGTTGACGGTGTCGAAGATCGCGACATTCCTGATCGACAACCGTGCGGGGCCGCCCATGAAATGCCCGTCCTTCTCGTCGTGGACCACTTGCTGTGCGACTGCCTGTCTCGTGGGAATGATCGTCCTGTCCGTGCCGATTTCGGCGCAGGAGGAGGCCGGACAGCCCGACCTTGATACGGCCATCGACGCAAAACTCGATGCAGCAAGCTATGACGACCTGGGACGCGTCGTGGATCTCTGTCGGCGTGCGAGACAAAAGGGTCTGTCACCGGATTCGGCCCGATTCGCCGATGAGCTCGAGGCAGCCACGCTGGTGCTGCGGGCCGGCATGCTCGTCGACGAGGTGTTCGAAGGCGACGAGCCTGGACAGCAGCGACTGCGCATGCGGACGTCCGCCCTGAAAGCTCTCACTGCGGCGATCGCGATCGACGCCGAGATCGCTTCGGCCCAACTGATGCTGGCCAGACTCGAGGCGCTTCCGATGGGAAATCGGGACCGTGCGCTCGAGGCAGCCGAAAAGGCGATCCGACTCGCCAGTGACGACCGCCTTCTCGAAGCGAGAGCCCGGGTTGTTCGGGGCTCGTTGAGAGAGGATGACACCGAAAAAGCCGCCGACTTCGACGCTGCGGTCTAACTGGCTCCGCGCGACGGTGCAATCCGTCGAACGAGAGGTCTCCATCGACTGCTCAAGGAGGACTTCAAGGGCGCGTAAGAGGATCTCTGCATCGCCATCGAGGTGGAACCTGAAAACGCATCCCTCAGAGAAGCGCTCGGTATCGCTCTGATGATGGATGAGCGACTCGACGACGCCCTGTCGGCATTCGACGAGGCGATCGAAATCGACCCAGATGCCGCCGGCGCCTTCATGCAGCGCGCGAGAATTCTCGCCCTGAGGGGAGATCGTGAAAAGGCGCTCGATGCCCTGCACCGCGTGATCGAAATCGAGCCGGACAGCGCTGTTCCCCTCGTGTTGCGGGCTCGCATCCATCAGCAGGCCGGTGATACGCCGTCGGCGTTGGCCGATCTGCAACTGGTCCTCGGGGAACAGCCCGACCATCCAGCGGCGTTGGAACTCCGCGGGCTCATCGCAGCCGACTCAGGCGATTACGCTTCGGCGATCCGGGATTTCCGAAGACTTGCAACGCTCGCTCCTGAGGATGCCGTCATCGAGGGCCAGTTGGGCATGCTCCATCTCGCGGCCAAGCAGCCGCGGGAGGCAATTCAACGGTTCGATCGGGCACTCGAAATCGATGCGGAACAGTTTGTCTCGCGGCGCGGCAGAAGCGACGCGAGAATCTCGATCGGAGACCATCCGGCGGCGGTCGCCGATCTTGAGAAGGCGCTGTCGATCGATCCGGAGAATACGGGCGTTCTCAACAATCTTGCGTGGCTCCTGGCCACCTCCCCCGACGACACGCTGAGGGATGGCAAACGGGCGATCGGATTGGCCAGCAAGGCCTGCGAACTGAGCGAGTGGAAGGAGGCCCATATCATCAGCACGCTTGCAGCCGCCCACGCGGAAGCGGGTGATTTTGATCAGGCCTGTTCATTCAGCGAGAAGGCGGTCGCGGCTGGGAGTGAATCTGAGGAGATCAAATTGCAACTCGAGAAGGAATTGGATCAGTACAGGATTCAGAAGCCATGGCGGGAACGGCAGCAGGTCGAGGATGCGAAACTCGAGGGAGTGGCTGTCGCAGACGACGGTGAGCCAGCACCCGAGGTCGGTGAGCCAGCTGCGACTGTCGCCGGTAAGGGGGAACCTCCGGCGGCGATGGACAAACCAGGCCGCGAGGGATCGGATGGTTCCTCCGGATCGGATCGTCGCCCGGTGAAACATCGTCGGCCGTTCGAATGACATCGGACGTGTGATCGACCTCGGCCGTTCCAGTCGGCCTGTAGGTCCTGCGACAGTTATGAGCGAATCCCTCGACCGCTCCGGCCGCGGGAGGCCCCGCGGCCGAATGCAAGTGGAGGCGGCGGGAGTCGAACCCGCGTCCCGAGATGTTTTGGAAAGAACATCTACGTGCGTATTCGGTCAATTTGAATCTCGTCCGCGGACCCCCGGCCGACAGGGTGTCTCGCGGACCAGCCTGGAACGTTTTTAGCCCCGCCCGTACCGGGCGATGAAGCGGGGCGAGTCGGATTTGGCGACCGTTTGGGAGGCCCTTCCGACTGGGGCCATCGCACGGGGCGGCCTTTAGTTAGGCAGCCAGAGCAAACTGAGCTTCGGCAATTGAAGCTTGGTCGACTTTTAACGTGGCCTGCCGACCAACCACGACACGCAATCCAATCCTCCAGCGATCCGGTCGATACCTTTACGCCCCCTTTGAAACCGCTTCCCATCCGGGACTGGGTTATCCAACCCCGTCCTGTCACCGGTGCCGTGAGCATCGACCCACGACCGGCCCGGACTGACTCGATAGATATGATACGTAGTTGTATCGACTGTGCGGTCTGTGGGGTCTCAAGGCCCATTTTTCATCGAAAAAAGGTGGCTCGTGACGACCGGGACACTCCGATCGGGGCCAATAGTTGCTTGGCCGAACGGTCCGTCGTCCGACGGAGCATCGGCCATTCCTCACCAGGCGTGATCCCTATGCCTCGCGATCAACTGCCGATTCGCTCTCGCATTCAGGGCTGCAT
>JBJTBB010000441.1:0-8403 GCA_046091125.1 Planctomycetaceae bacterium | reverse complement strand
GCGGGAAAAAGTGCCGCCGTGGGCCGGGGTGGGAGCGGTGGAGGATCGCCCGAGGAGGATTATTCGCAGTCATCGGATGCGTTTGGTGACGGCGATGGATTCGGTGGGGCTCGAGGGGGAGATCCGGGCGAAGATGACATTCCATTTTGATCGCCGACCAGTTTGATTGCTGAATGGTCGATTCGATTCACATCCTTCGGTTCTGCGTATTCTTCGGGATAGTTTTGTTGGGGCAGTGATGTTGTGGCAGTGTTGTGGGGAAAAATCGTTTGCTTGGATGCCCACCAACGGGTGAGTCAGTGGAAAGGGGTTGAAGATATGCCAATGCGAAGCCAGGGAGCGAGCCGCAAGCTCCTCCGAAAGTCGGTCAGACGCGCCACCGGGCCATCCGCAGCACAAACCGTCCGGGTCCGTAGCGAGAGCACCGGTGCGTTGGGGCAGATCGCCCAAGGTCGACGATCACCGAAATCCATCGCAAATGCCCGTGACGCTGCGGCAAGCAGTGGCAAAGTGGAGCTGCTCCTCATCCAGCCGATCGAGACGCTTGGAAAGCAGGGTGAGGTCGTCGAGGTCCGTCGAGGATATGCCTTAAATTACCTGCTCCCGCAGGGCCTCGCGACGGTCGCGACCGACCACCACAAGCGGATGGTGGAAAAGCACCGTGCGAAACTCGAGGAGATCGCACGTCAAAGGCTCGCAGGCTTACGGAGCTTGCTTGCCGAATTGGTGCGTACGAGTGTGACCATCGAAGCCAATGCCAACGACGAAGGGCATCTCGACGGTTCGGTCGGTGCGACCGAGATTTCGCGTTCGCTCAAACAGCAGGATCTGCTGGTCACCGTTGACCAGATCGTTCTGCAGGGGCCGCTCAAAGAGGTCGGGCTCTATACGGTCAAGGTACGGTTGGCTCAGGATGTCGAAGGTGACTTGAAGGTCTGGGTGGTGCCATCGAGCGGTGATTCGAAATAGAAACAGGATGATGGCATCGCATGGATGCATCCCAAGGCGATCGCACGGCCCAGCGGCGGGCTGATGGGGAGCTGAAGGCTTCGAGTAGCGACAGGTCCGTCGAGGGGTCCCGAAGCTCCGATGGTGGTCTCTCGCGAAGAGATCGGGCCGGCACGAGTGTCCCACTCAAGTCAGGGCGGGCGGCCCGGGGGGGCGCGGCGACGCTGATCCCATCGGGCTCGTTCGATGACCGTCCGGTGAACGCGGATGCCGAGAGGGCAGTCCTTGGCAGCATCCTGCTCAAGCCCGATGTTTGCGACGACGTCGCGCTCGTGATTCGTGTGGAGGATTTTCACGACGAAGCCCACCGGATCCTCTACGCGCATCTCCTCGAGCTGCACGATGGTGGCAAGAGGGTGGATGCCACCATTCTGCTCGAACGACTCCGCACGAAGGGAGACCTCGAAAAGGTCGGAGGGCCGGAGTCGATCGCCGAGGTCGTGAATTGTGTTCCGCATGCCGCACATGCCGTCCACTTCGCCGGCATTGTGCGGGATAAGTCGATGCTCCGGTCGCTCATCGATGCGGGCACTGGGATTCTGCACGACGCCTATAACTCTCCCGACGATCCCCGGGAGCTCCTCGCCCGTGCCGAAACGAGCATCTTTTCAATCCTCGAGCGGCGAAGCTCGGCGGAAGCCAAGTCGGTCAGGGACGTGCTCGAGGAGGCGATGGTTCGCATGGATGCCCGCATGAAGCGGGAACACGCGATGGGTGGTGTCGAGACCGGCTTCGGTGATCTCGATGCCCTGTGCGGCGGGCTCCACAATTCGGAACTGGTCATCCTCGCTGCCCGGCCCAGCAGGGGGAAAACGGCGTTCGCCATGAACATTGCCGAGCATGTGGCGGTGAATGCGGGCCTGACGGTGCTGTTCGTGAGCCTTGAGATGGCCTCGTTGGAACTCGCCGACCGTCTTCTTTGCTCCGCCGCAAGGGTGAATGGACAAAGGTTGAGAAACGGAACGATTTCCCAGGAGGACCGGCGGCGGCTTGTTGAGAAGTCTTCCGAGATCAGTGTCGCCCCACTCTTCATCGACGACACTCCGGGCCGCACGCTGACGGAAATCGCGGCCGTCGCCCGTCGACTGAAGCGAAAGAGTGGGCTTTCACTGATCGTGATCGACTATCTCCAGCTCATCGAGCCGGACAATCCGCGGGATCCCCGGCAGGAGCAGGTGGCGAGGATCGCGCGGCGCCTGAAAACCATGTCCCGGGAACTCGACATCCCGGTGCTCTGTCTGGCACAGTTGAATCGTCAGGCGGAAGTATCGCGTGACAATAAGCCTCGGCTGAGTCATTTGCGAGAATCAGGGGCCATCGAGCAGGACGCCGATGTCGTCATGTTCGTGCATCGGGAAGAGTATTACCGTACCAGCGAGGAGGAGCGTGAGTCGGTCCGGGGGCAGGCGGAAATCATCATCGCAAAACAGCGCAATGGGCCGATCGGCGACGTACCCCTCGTCTGGCAGCACGATTTCACACGATTCGTCAATCGTGAACGGCGAATCTACGACGAATTCGAACAGTTTTCGGGTTATTGATTGGCGGATGATCGCTTCAGCGATCCGTCTGCCTGTGGGCTACCTCTTTTGCGATGCGGAGCATCGATCGGTTCCGGCGAGAATGTCGAGCCCGAGCCCGTCGTCCTCTTGTCGTTCCAGTCGTTCCCAGACGATCGCCCCCATCGCCGCATTGTCGGTGCACCATTCGAGCGGTGGTACGAGCACGTCCACCCCGTGATGCCTCCCGAGAGCCTCGAGCCCACTGCGGAGTCGACGATTGCAGGCGACTCCGCCACCGATCGCGACGGTGGACACATTCGTCCTTTCAACGGCAAGCGTGAGTTTTGCGAGAATCGTGTCGACGGCTGCCGGTTCGAATGATGCGGCCAGATCTGAAAGGGTCTGGCCCGTGGGGGGCGGAGAGGACGGTGTGTTTGGCGGACGCACGAGATACCGTAGCGCCGTTTTGAGTCCGCTGAAGCTCATGTCGAGCGTTGTGTGGTCGGTTGCCAGTGGCCTCGGAAGATGAAAAGCCAGTGGATTTCCTCCGCAAGCGGCGCGTTCGATAGCCGGCCCGCCCGGATAACCGAGTCCCAGCAGGGATGCCACCTTGTCGAACGCCTCTCCCGCGGCATCGTCGATCGTGCCGCCGAGCCGAACCATTTCAAGTGGTCCCTGCAGATGAAATAGCGAGGTGTGGCCACCGCTGGCCACGAGCCCGACTGCCGGATAAGTCATCCGCGAACCGTAGGCGACCCGGCAGGCGTAGAGGTGCGCAGCCAGGTGATCGTAGCCCAGGCAGGGCACACCAAGGACAGTGGAGATGCCCTTGGCTGCCGACAGCCCGACCAGCAGCGAGCCTGCAAGTCCGGGACGCACGGCGACCCCGATCGCCTTCAAGTCGGTCAGGGAGATTTCGGCCCGACGCACCGCCTCGTCGAGGACGGGGAGGATGCGTTCAACGTGGGCCCGGGAGGCAATTTCGGGCACCACGCCACGGACCCGACTGTGAAGGCCTTCTTGGCTGGCCACGACGCTCGACAGGACCCTTCGCGAGCGGTCGATAACCGCGGCGGCAGTCTCATCGCAAGTCGTCTCGATCGTGAGCACAGGCACGAGTTACAGCTCCGACGGAAACGGTCACCCGTCAGTAGTCGTACCACATTCCGATGCCGGCCCGGTTCTGATTGACGTAGACGAACTCATATTGAGGGTCCGACCCGTACAGGTATTCAAAGCCGATGCGGTAGAGGCGTTCGCTGCGGCTACCCCTCCAGGCCCAGCCTGCTTGCACGCAAACGTTGCCCCCCCAATCCAGCTCCTGACGCGACATGCCGTTCACCGCGAGAAAGGGTACGCCTTTGATTCCAGAGGGCCTCGCCTGCTCGAGTTCGGTCCCGAATTGAATCTCCCATGGTTCGGATCCACCGGAGTTGAAAAACGAATATCCAACCTCTCCATAAAGCCTCAGCCAGTCATAGAGGTAGTAGGAATTTCCCCACACGACAGCATCCCGAACGTAATTGAAACGCGGGTAGGTCGGGTGCTTCAGCATGAATTCGTCACCGAGGTGCGCACTGTTGTGGTAGTAGCCGACCTTTGTCTGCCAGCGGCCGACGCCGTAGACCACTGGAATCCCGAAGCGAAAGTCGGAGGAGCGGAGGTCTCGGTCCTCTTCCGGGTCGAGGCGGACGAATGCGGCTCCCTCGAGCTGCACCTCGACTCCCTGGGGATGAACGACAGGGTCGGAGCCGTAACGCAGGATCGACACACGGCCCCCGAGGGTTGAGTCCCAGAGCCAGCCGTTATCCTCGGAAGGATTGGTGACCGAGGGTGCGGTGTCGTCGTACCAGACGGTCGCGACCCGTGGTTCTTTCGGGCCGGCCAGGTAGCTCGTGTAGATCAGATTGTTGGGCATGATCTGCCAAAACCATGGCCGGTGGGCCCACAGGTCGTCGAGACAATCAGGAAAGCAGGCCTCGGGTACGACACAGGCATCACCCGGACAGGGTGGTTCGTACGGGGCATCGAGCAGGATCGGGCTGTGACCGTCGACCGGTGGCAAGGCGGAGATCGTCGGGGATCTCGCGGCAAGAAAGACGTTGGTAGTCGAAACGACCGAACCGCCGGGCGACAGCGGTCGATCCGTCGCCGCGAGTCCCGTCGTGGACGCAGATACGAGGAGCCCTCCGATCAGATGCAGCCAGTTGCAGCATCGAAAACGGAGGCGGTCGGCGGTTTGGGACCCGCGAGAAAATGCCGGAGGTGGAGGTCTAAGGATCCGCATTGGGTCTGTCGTGTCACCGCAACCGAAACGACCAAAAAAGTGTTTCTAGACACCCATTTATCGGTCGCCCAGACGGTTCGGTCGAATTTGGACTGCGATTGCCAATCCGGTCGATGGCTGGGAAACTCCGGGTTTTCGGGAACGCCGTTCGACGAGGAAGAAGGCCTCTTTGGCGAAATGGGCCGAACAGGGATTTCTGGGCAGGATGGGGCAAGCTGTGTCTGACGAATTTGCACCACTGAACGATGAAACGAGGCAGAAGGAATGTCACGTTGAAGTGCCTGTGGCACTGGGTCGGATACCAAGTGGTCTGTTCGTGATCACATGGATAGAGGCTTCTCGTGATCGCGGGATGCTCGCAAGTTGGGTGATGCAGGCAGGTTTCGAGCCGCCGGCAATCAGCATCGCTGTCGGGAAGACCAGGGGATTCCTTGCCTCTTCGGACAAGGGCAGCCGGGTGGTTTTGACTCTCCTCGGAGAATCTCTGCGACCCATGGTGGCTCGATTCGGTCGTCCGTCAGTCGATGGATTCGATCCGTTCGAAGGCATCACCGTCTCGAGGTCACCTTGTGGCCTCGCCATCCTTGGATCGACGGCGACATGGCTTGAGTGCTCTGTGATGAACAGTGTCGATTCAGGTGATCATCGTGTGATCGTGGCATCGGTGGTCTGCGGTGGGGCCGAGTCGACCGTAGATCCGCCGCTCATTCACCTTCGCAAAAATGGGCTACGTTACTGACGCTTCGGTGCGTGCGGTGACTAGAAACGAACACCGAGTCTTTTGGCCTTCAGATTCATCGCGGACCGAAAATACGGAAATGGATAGCGTGCTCCTGTTTGGTTTGCCTTTTGGACGGCCCAGTCACAGGTGCCCCGCACCACGGTTTCCGGGATGCGTCCCACCGTGACTGCCTCTAGCACCTTATCGACAAAGGCGATGTCCCCGGGCGTTTGCACCAGAAGCTGGCGAGTCAGGAAGGTTTCCAAGGCTTCCTGGCGAGTCTCCGCGACGGCGGTGTCACGGCCCATTATTGACAACTTGACGACCGTCAAGCAGATGACGGTTGCGAGTCGTCGTCTTGAAGATTCGATGTCTCGAGACATGGTCGTTTTTCCGTGCACACTCGCTTGAGACGTATGTACTCGCTGACTGTGGAGTGCCTTGAGTGAGTGAATCAACTACCGAATCGTGCGAGTGCATAGTTCTTTTTGCCACTGCGCAGGACCAGCGTCGTACGTCCGTCCAGTGCTTCGGATGTAATTCGAAAGCCCACGTCCGTCACTCGCCGGTTGTTGACGTAGGCGCCGCCCTGCTGGATGGTCTGGCGAGCCTTGGAGTTCGAGTCGGCCAGATGCGTCTGGACGAAGGCTTCGATGAGTGCCAGGCCGTCTCCTTCGAGTGATGCTCGTGAAAAGGTGTGGCTGGGCACGTCGGCGAAAACATCGATGAGCAGTCGATCATCGAGGCCGGTGATCTCGGCACCAAAGAAGATCTCCGTAGCCTGACGGGCCGCAGACAGCCCGTCCACGCCGTGGACGAGCTGGGTAAGGTTTTCGGCCAGCTTTTTCTGGGATTCGCGAGCTGCAGGATTCCGCCCTCGCTCGATGTCCAGCGCATCGAGCTCATCGAGGGGGATCTCCGAGATTCTTCTGAGGCAGACGCCAGCATCGACATCGTCGAGATTGATCCAATACTGGTAGAAACGATATGGACTGGTGTGGGCGGGATCGAGCCAGATGGCACCGTTGGAGGTTTTTCCCATCTTGACCCCATCGGCGCGACAAAGCAGCGGGCACGTGAGCCCGTGCAGTTCGACGCCACGTAGGCGTCTGCCCAGTTCGATCCCAGCGGTGATGTTGCCCCACTGATCACTGCCCCCTATTTGCACGCGGCAGTCGAGTGCATCGAGGAGGTGCACGAAGTCCCATGCCTGCAGCAGCATGTAGCTGAACTCCGTGTAGGAAAGTCCTCCATCCCTTTCGAGACGGCTCTTCACCGAATCCTTCGCGAGCATCTGTGCGAGCGGGACATGCTTGCCGACGTCCCGCAAGAATTGGAGATAGCCGACCGGCCGCATCCATTCGGCATTGTTGACCACTCGAACACGATCTCCACACTCACCAAGGATTCGTCTCACCTGGCTCTCGATGGCCGAGACGTTCGCCGCGAGCTCTTCGGTGGTGAGGAGGTTGCGCTCCTCGCTCCTGCCACTGGGATCGCCAATGAGACCTGTTGCGCCGCCAATCAAGGCCACCGGCTCATGGCCGGCGGCGGCGACGCGTCTCAAGAGCAAAATAGCGACGAGGTGCCCAACATGTAGGCTGCTCGCCGTCGGATCGAAGCCAGCATAGATCCTTCGCGAACCGCCGGCGAGCCATGTCGCGAGCGAAGGCCGATCCGTTGACTGATGGATCAGTGTCCTACGATCGAGTTCGGGGAGCAGATCGACGACCGGCACGTTCACCTCCAACGGTCGTCATCGGCGAACGGATGATCGGGAGCGGAAAGTCGTGGGCGGGGCAGGGCGTCGAGGACCCTTTCGGCGTGCCGCAGGTCCTCTCGCGAAGTGATCTTGATATTCATTGGTGAACCCCGAACGACGAATACGGGATGCCCTGATCGTTCGACGAGCATCGATTCGTCGGTGGCAGGGGAGACATCGTCTGCCGACTCCGCGATCTCGAACGCTCGCTCCAAAATCTCCCGTCGAAAGACCTGGGGAGTTTGGGCTTCCCAAAGACCTGATCGATCGACGGTATCGACGATACGCATGTCGTCAGTCACCCGCTTCAACGTGCTGACGACGGGAGTTGCAAGGATGGCCGCCCCGGTCTTCTGCGCTACGGTGAAGACGGCATCGATCCAGGTGGAAGCCAGACACGGTCGGGCGGCGTCGTGGATCGCGACGTAGTCCACCTCCGACTTGAGCTTCAAAAGCCCGTTACGCACGGAATCGCACCGCTGCTCCCCGCCTTCGGCGAGCGTGATTCCCATGAACGCGAGATTCGCACCGAAGGTTTCGAGAAATGACTCCCTTTGATCAGGGGCTATGACGATGACCACCTGGCCGACGTCCGGTCGATCGAGGAATCGCTCGGCCGAGTGCATCCAGACGGCCCGCCCTGCGAGTGGTGCGAAGGGCTTTTTGTATGAGGAGTCACCAAATCTGATGCTACGGCCTGCCGCGGCGATGATCACTCCGAACGTGGCCATAGCAATCTTTTCGGTCGTCTCTATCCGGCTTAAGAACGTCGCCGTCCGGTCCCAGGTGACGGCTCGGCGATGATGGACTCGGGATGCCGCGGTCCTCGTCCATGGGCCTGGAGTCGCGGCGAAATGTCGAACTAATGCTGCACTGAGTGAAGTTGCCGCTGCACCACGCCGTCCATGAGTAAACGCACCGTGGCTTTTGCCATAGGACGATCGTGGATCCAGTCCGCAAAGGACTCGCCATGTGTCTTATACATGTCGAAAAGCCAAGGAGGAGCATCGGAGGAGAGCCAATCTCGAAAGACGATCCATCTCGGATCGTCTTCACCGTAAACCTCACGAGCGACCCAGCAAAAGCCACCCATACCGCCGCCACCCATACCGCCGCCACCCAT
>JBJTBB010000440.1:0-6618 GCA_046091125.1 Planctomycetaceae bacterium | reverse complement strand
GCCGTTGCATCAGCGAGAAGGTGTCGACCGATTCGCGTGAAAAGAAGTCGTAGGTGCCGACGACGTGTAGTGCAGGGAGACGCAGTTCGGGAAGGTGAGGAGCGAGGTCGAGTCGCGTCCAGAACCCGTCGGGTTCCGGATGTGTGAGAAAGGCGTCGAGCCAGGGCATCGGCCAGCCGATCGCCTCGTCGACGTCGCTCAGAGGCAGCCGCCGAAGAGCCTCGTCCATGTCGGCCGGTCTCACACCCTCGGGGCGGGGCGTATTGCCGGCGATCCAGCCGGCGATGAGGGAGAGCCGCACGGCGCCGCCGAGGTAGAGATTGCGATGGAAGCTGCTCCAGGTCGCCTGGGGCGCGATCGCCACGAGACCCGGTGGCTGTTCGACGGCGGCCTGCCACTGCACCGCACCGACATAGGAGCTGCCGGCCATGCCCACGCGGCCGCTGCACCATGGTTGACGGACGAGCCACTCGATCGTGTCGTAGCCATCCTGACCCTCGTTGTTGTAGGGGGAGAAAACGCCCTGTGATCCGTGCGTGCCGCGTGAGTCCTGGATGACCGCGACGTAGCCCGCCCGGGCAAAACGCTCGGCGAGCGGCGACTGTTTCGTGCGGTCATAGGGGGTCCGCATGAGGACGGCCGGCGCCCGCAGTACGTCGGCGTCACGATAGACGTCGGCCACGAGGTTGAGGCCATCACGCATGGGCACCTGCATCGTCTCCCGCCGCACCTCACCCCCGAAGCTTCCGGCCGTTGGGAGCAGGGCCATCAGCATCACGAAAACCACGGGTCGATGGCGGGAGTCGATTGATATGGCGGGTATCGGCAAGCTAGCGACGGGTCGGCATCGGGAGTGATCGGAGCTGGTCGCGTGTTTCCGTAGGCCGCAGGGGGATGGGATCGGGCGATTGTGCGACACGGGTCGTGGTGGCCTGGGGACTGCGGGGGGAAGCTCGTTGGGCCGGTTCAAGCACGGGGGGACTCGACGCGTCCCTCGCATGATTGCCGCGACTTTCACTCCGTCGAACCGTGGATGTGCGAATGTCGAAGAGGCCTTAATTGTACGCGGGAAAGATCGCCGGAGTGGGAAAGCGATCCTCGGGAGATGGGTTCCCGTCGTTGAGATACTCCTCCCGCGGAACGTTCACCTGCGGCCACTCACCCGGACGGAACCGTACGACCCTGCCCGGGCGAATGCCCTCGATGATGAGATCCGTTTCAAAGCGGACCTGAATACCACTGCTGCCCAGAGGCGGCTGCCCGTTGGCGGTCGAGACATCCAGGATGGATCCGCGCGAAGCCATGTGGGCTGGTCCGTATGCCGCGCCGACATGCTTGAGCGTGTTTTCCGAAGCGTTCATGAGGGCGGAGCCCCCCTTTTTGAAATCGGCGTACAGCGATGGATCCATGCCCCCGAACAGCGTCGTGGTGACGACTGCGCGGCCGAATCGGCCATAGTCCACCGCATCGATCCAGGCGGGCATCCACCGAGAGCGGATGAAGGCCTTGTGCACCGCGAGCTGATCCTGTGAAGAGTGCTGCATCGCCGCATCGTCGAGCCAGATGTCCGACACGTGGAATCGCGTGAACACTCCGTCCGGTGTGGGCTTCCAGTTGATCCCCAAAAGCACTGTTTGGCCTCCGAGGGATTTTTTTCCGGCCGCCGGCCACGCACCCTCGGCGATCAAATGCTCTATCCGCAGGCGTTCCCGGTCGCGCCAGACGCGGGTGGCGGCGTCGACGGTGAGTGTTTCCTTCTCAGCCTTCCTGTCGCCACCGGCCCTTGGTCCGTGGATGGCGACGATCGTGCCCGTGTCGTGTTGCATCTCCACTTCGTCGAGCATCCAGGCCGTTCCTTCACGGAGACAGTGGCTGGGCTCATCCTCGAGGAGCAGGACGTGAGTCTCGGCGGGTGCGATTCCGGCGCCGCGATTGTGGTTGCCGTCGCGATCCTTGTTGTCGATCGGAAGGACTGGGACCGCCGAGATCTTCGGGTCGGGTGGGAGAAAGGCACGCACGTGCAGCACGGTGCCCAGCGGAATGTCCCGGAGATCCGCAGGCGCTCCGTGGTACCGGATGATGCCGTAGGGAAGCATGGCGAACGGGTGTGGGTCGTTCCGGAAAAACGTTCCCGACCCCTGCACGCGGATGCTGCCACGGCGGTTGGCGTGGTCCACGAAGACGAGTTCGCCCCGATAGCCATGGGACTTCTCGAGCGGAGGAAACACTCCCGACACTGGGCGAAAGGGCTCGACGTCCGCTGCGCCGGGAGGGGCGGGGGTGGCGGCGAACGAGGGCCCGGTTGTCAGGATGATGAGGCCGATCCACAAGGCCTCGAGCGGGCGCGTCGCCGGAAGAAGTGTCATAGCCCGAGCACCCTGTTGCTGTCGCCGAAGGTGTCGGTCTCCACGCCCATCTTCTGCGCCATCAGGAGGAGCAGGTTGCTCATGTGGGCGCTTTGGTTCGCCGGGCGGCTGCAAAGCGAGTAGTGCTCCCCGGGCTTGTCGAGCTGGTAACCAGGAAAGTGACCCTGGTTGCAGTCGACGTGGCAGCCGTGCGCAAGGCCCAGGGCCGACCCTCCGGCGAGCACGAGCGGGAGGTTCGCGTTGCCGTGGCTGTGGCCGTACGACATGCCGCTTCCAAAGAGCGACATCGTCGAATCGAGAAGCGGTTTACCGTCGATACCCTTGGTCTCCGCGAGGCGGGCAAGAAAGAAGCCGAACTGCTCGATCGCGAAGGTGTCGTACCGGGTGAGTTTTTCCATGTAGCCCGCGTCGCCCCCGTGGTGGCTGAGTTGGTGCCGCGACTCCGTGATCCCGATCTCGGGGATCGCGAAGGCGTCGCCCTCGCCGCCGTGGCTGAAGGTGGCTACGCGCGTGACGTCGGTTTGGAAGGCCAGCACGATCAGATCGTAGACGGTGCGAAAGTAGTCCCCCGCCATGGTGGCGGCGACGTCGCGGTTGGTCCGTTGACGATCGCCATCGGGGATCACCGGCAGCGGCGTGTCGAGCCAAGCGTCGGCTCGACGAGTTCGGATTTCCGCCTCGCGGACCGACGCCAGATAGTGCTCGAGACGACCCTTGTCGGCCGCACCCATCCGGTGTTCGAGTTCCCGTACCTCTTCGAGGTTGGCGTCGAGCACGCTGCCCTTCCGACGCAGGGCGCGACGCTGTGCCGTCTTGCCGCCCTTCGGTTCCTCGAAGAGTGACGCGAAGATCTCGCTGCAGCGCCGTAATGCCGGCAGTTGCACGCCGTCGGTGGTCCAGGCGAGCGAGCCACCGGTAAGTGCGATCTCGATCGACGGGTACCGCGTGTGCTGAGCCGTGACCTCCGCCATCTTCTGGTCGACGGAGATCGTGTTGCGGTCAGAGGGTCCCATTCTGCCACCCGTCAGCCAGACATTGATGCAGCCGTGGTGATGGGCGAGGGCCCCCGGATGGTGCAGGCCGCTGATCGGCGTGATAACGCTTCGGAATGTTTCGAGCGGCTTGAGCGATCGGGAAAATTCGTAGTCGCGGCCCGGCGTCGTGATCTGGTAATTGAGCGAGTGCACGCCATTGGCAAGATAGATGAAGGCGGCCCGGCCAGTGGGCGCGGACTGTGTCTCGGCAGCCCGGAGCGGGACCATGCACTCCAGGAAGGGCAGCGCGATGCAACTGCCCATGCCACGGAGTGCGTGCCGTCGGTCGATCAGCCAGGACTGCGAAAGGAATTGGGCCATTGGATCGGGCTCCTGTAGGGTATCCCGGACGGTTTTAGCGTTTGCGGATCAGATCGGAGAGGGCGACGGCACGGACGACGTCCCGTATGCGGTAGGCGTGGGTCCTCGACTCCTTGACGATCGCCGCGATGTCGGCGCGGTCGTCCACGGTGAGGACGCGTCGGAGGGCGTACGTGCACAGGTGCTCGATGAAGGCCTCGGCGATCCGGTCGCGATCCTCCAGCAGGAGTCGTTTGAACTGGACGGCATCGGCGAAGGGGCGTCCGTCGGACATGACGCCAGAGGGATCGATCGCCGGATCGTCGCCAACGCCAGCGATGACCGTCTCATGGGTTCGCCACTGGCCGATGCAATCGTAATTGTCCCAGGCGAGCCCCAGTGGATCGATGGTGGCGTGACAGGCGGCGCAATTCGAATTGGTCCGATGGGCTTCGATTTTCTGACGAAGTGTGGCCTTGGGGCTCTGGGGAGTCGGCGGCTCGATGGCGGGGACGTTGGCCGGTGGGGGCGGGGGCGTCCTGCCGAAGATCGTCTCGCTGATCCACACGCCCCGATGCACCGGACGGTGCCGTGTGCCGTCGGAGGTCAGCCCGAGGATCGCGCCCATCGCGAGCAGACCGCCGCGGTGATGCTCCGGCCCGAGCACCACCCGCTGGAAACCGCCCGCCTGTGGCTCGGGCAGGCCATAAAATTCACACAGCCTGGCATTGGCCATCGTCCAGTCGGAGTCGATGAAGTCGTCGAGCGGCAGATTCCTGGCGAACATCTCGCGGATGTATTCGACAGGCTCGGAACGCATGCTCGTCTCGAGCCAGGGATCATAGGAGGGGTAGAGTTTTTTGTCGGGCGGGAACATGCCAAGCCTGTGCAACTGCAGCCACTGCCGCGAAAAATCGTCGACGAAACGGTCGGCCTTGGGATCACGGAGCAGTCGGTCGACCTCCTTGGCCAGTCCGTCACCGGCCAGTTCGCCGGCCGATGCGACGATGGAGAGCGCCTCATCGGGCATCGAACTCCACAGGAAATACGACAGCCTCGAAGCCAATTCCCAGGATGAGAGCCGTTCCCGCGGGACGGGATCGCCCTCGACGAGATACATGAAGTGCCTCGACGTCAGCACTCCCAGCATCGCCGTGCGGTAGGCGTCGGCCATCTTCTCGCCCGCCTGCCGCTGGGTGTCAAAGGCGTGAAGGAAGGAGGACAAATCCTCCCGGCGCACGGGCCGCCGCCAGGCACGTTCGGCGAACCGCTGGAGATGCTCGGCCACCGTTTCCGGCGACGCATCGTCGGGCGGGAGCAAGCCCCGACGGCGCGACTGCTCCTCCGCCGTCTCAAGCGGTCCTTCCCATTCGATCCAATCCAGGAGCACCGTCGAGAATAGACCGTTTCCCTTGTCATCGAACATCTGCGGGGCGCTGGGATTGAGCAGCAGGGTCTCACTCGAGTGTGTGAACAATCCCCCGCCGAGAGCGTTGCGGAAGGCGGCGCCGTGCCGTCTGTCCACGATATCCGTCGCCACCACGCAGAATTCCAGAGAGACGGGCATCTCGAGAAACACCTCGAACTCGTACACCTCCGGATGATCCTCCGGAGCCGTGAGATCAATCTCGATGAGTCCGTCCACCGTCTCCTCGCCCGTTCCCTTGCCGATACTCAGGTGTGCCGGTTGACCACCAAGGGGACGAATGCCACTCGCCTGGATCCGCACCTTGTAGAGGCCACTGTGTTCCGGCCCGGTTCGCCCGAACCAGTGGGGCGAGAGCGCGTTTTGGATCCGGCCAGGGAACAGCAGGTAGCGCAGCGGTCGCTTGATGCCGAACCGATCCAGCACCTCCTGAGCCTTCGTGCCGCCGCCGTAGCGAAGGTCAGCAGCCGTCTTGCGGACCGTGCGGGTCGCTCCGGAAGTCGTCGGAAAGGCGCGATCGAGGACGAGTTCCGCGGCGCGGTAGTAGCGATCCACGTGCGACGGAGAGAGCGACAACTCCGACCCGAGCCGCTCATATCCGTGCCAGAGTGTGTCCTCGTTGAGTTCGCCCGGCTTGGTCGGGTCGTAGCGGACCCCGAGCAGATCGTAGACCGTATGCGCGTACTCCCTGCGGCTGAGGCGGTAGTGCGTCACCGGTGGCCGCGCGGCCATCCGCGCCGCCCGGCCCTCCTTCAGCAGCGAGTCGATGTTCGTGACGAACACCGCGATCTCCTCCCGAGTCGGCCGAGGCTCCTCGTCCGGGGGCATCTCCCCGGAGTTCACACGCTCGAGCACATCGGCCCAGCGACCGGTGTCCGCTGCCGACGTGAAATTCCGAGACAGCTGATCCAGCCGAAGGTCTCCCTCCTCCGCCTGCGGGCCGTGACAGCGGACGCAGTGCGTTACGAGGAAGGCCTCGAAGGGCTCCGCGGCACGCGCGGTGCCGGTCACGGCGAGGCTGAACGCGACGGCCAGTGAGGCGACTCCGAGCAGGGGGATTCTGGGGCGCGTCGGGAACATGATCGTTTCGTTTGGTAGCCGCTCTCAGGCCAGGATCTCGCGCACGACGCGGCCGTGCACGTCGGTGAGGCGGTAGTCGCGACCGGCATGACGCCATGTGAGTTGCGTGTGGTCCAGGCCGAGGAGGTGCAGGATCGGTGCATGCAGGTCGTGGAGGTGGATCCGGCCCGCGACGCCCCGGTAGCCGAAGTCGTCGGTTTCACCGTACGTCAGGCCCGGTCGAATGCCGCCGCCGGTCATCCAGCTGCAGAAACTCTCCGGCTGATGCTCGCGGCCAAGCTTGTCGATCGGTGCCGACCGTTTCGAGTGTCGGGTCGACGGGCGGGGCGATCGATTCGCCGTGGCGGCGTCGCAGAAGCTCCTTGGGATCGAAGAGATCGGGCTGTGAAGGCCCTCCGGCCATGAACAGAAA
>JBJTBB010000439.1:0-4834 GCA_046091125.1 Planctomycetaceae bacterium | reverse complement strand
GATCCTCGCGATCTACGCCATGTTCATCGCGATCATGATCGCGCTGACCGGGGTGGCCCCGGCCGCCGCCCCACCTCGGGCGCAAGTAGCCCCCAACGTGGTGCTCATCGTCTCCGATGACCAGCACTGGTCGGACTACGGCTTCATGGGCCACCCCCAGCTGCGAACGCCGTCGCTCGATCGGCTCGCCCGGGAGAGCCTTGTCTTCACACGGGGCTACGTGCCTTCGAGCCTCTGCTGCCCGAGCCTGGCCTCGATCATCACCGGCCGCTTTCCACACCAACACAGGATCGTCGGCAACGACCCTCCCGAGAGCCCCTCCGTGAAGCGCGCAAGCCCCGAGGGGCGGGCCGCCTTCGAGTCGGGCCGCGAGCGGATGAACTCGCATCTCGCCGAGTGGCCGACGCTGCCCCAACTGCTCGGCCGCGCCGGCTTCAGAAGCCTTCAAACGGGCAAGTGGTGGCAGGGAGACTATTCCCGCGGGGGATTCGACGAGGGCATGACCCGCGGACAGCGACACGGCGACGAGGGACTCGCCATCGGGCGTCTCACGATGCAGCCCATCTACGACTTCATGGAAAGCTGTCGGGAGGCCGAGCGTCCGTTCTTCATCTGGTACGCGCCGATGCTGCCGCACGACCCGCACGACCCCGAGGCGGAACTCGTCGAGCACTATTCGTCGAAAACCGACAGCGTCCATCTCGCCCGCTACTGGGGCAACGTCGAACGTTTCGATCGCACCATCGGCGACCTCCTCGACCACCTCGACCGCGTGAAGCTCGCGGACGACACGCTCGTCGTCTACGTGACCGACAACGGCTGGCTTCAGAATCTCTCATCGCCACGATTCGCTCCGCGATCGAAACTCTCGCCGTACGACGGTGGCTTGCGGACCCCCATCATGCTCCGCCAGCCGGGGAGGGTGACGCCCGGCCGCAGCGAGTCGCTCGCAAGCAGTATCGACATCGCGCCCACGATCCTGACCGCGTGCGGCATCGACGTGCCGTCCGGGATGCCCGGGGTGAATCTACTCGACGCGGGGGCCGCGGCTGCACGGAAGCAGATCTTCGGCGAGTGCTACACGCACACGCTCGTGGATCTCGACGATCCGTCCCGAAGCCTCCTCTGGCGATGGACCGTCCGCGATCGCTTCAAGCTGATAGTGCCGGTCACCGCGATGGGATCGAAGGGGGCGGAATCGTTTCCGAAGTGGGAGGGACGGTCCATCGATCCCGATGCGCAGGCTGCGTACGAGGAGGGGCGCGTCGAACTGTACGACCTGCTCGACGATCCGTCCGAGACACACAATCTCGCCCCCGAGCGGCCACAGATCGTCGCCGAATTGCGAACGAGCCTCGACGACTGGTGGAACCCCTTCACGGCCGCGACTCCCCCGGCCGCCGACGGCGGAGCGACGAGCCGGTCGCGTCGCCCCAACCGGCTCGTGTTTCTCGCCGACGACCTGGGACTGCACGACCTTGGCTGCACCGGCAGCTCGTTCTATCGCACGCCCACGCTCGATCGGCTCGCCGCGGAAGGCATGCTGTTCGACCGGGGCTATGCGATCTGCCCGGTCTGCTCACCAACCCGCGCCGGACTCGTGACCGGCCGCCACCCGGCCCGCGTGCGGATCACCAACTTCATCGCCGGCGCGCGCCGCGGCAGCCTGCTTCCGGCGGAATACCTGAAGTCGCTACCACACGAGGAGCTGACGGTCGCCGAGCGGCTCAAGGGTGTGGGCTACTCCACCGGTGTGTTCGGCAAGTGGCACCTCGGTCCGTCCGACGAGATCCCTCGCCACGGCTTCGGTGTGGTCGAGCTGACAACCGTCGGCCCTGGCAGCGGGCCGTCCGACGATCCGCTGCATGCGAAGGCCATCGCCGCCGCCGCCGCCCGCTTCATCTCCGGCCATCGTGATCAGCCATGGTTCTGCTATGTGCCGATGCACTCCGTGCACGTACCACTCGTCACACGACCCGACCTCGCGGCCGAGGAGGCTCGCAGGGCTGTGCAGATTCAGCCGGTGTTCGACGTCCCGCCACAGCATGCCGGCGATCCCCTCACCCGCAGCGTGCAGGACCATCCCGTCTACGCAGGAATGATCCGCGAGATGGACGAGACCGTGGCCACGGTGCTCGCGGCCGTCGACGACGCCGGTCAGGCCGACGATACGATCGTGATCTTCACGAGCGACAACGGCGGTCTCGCCACCGCGGAGGGCGCAGCCACGAGCAACCTGCCGCAGCGCGCGGGCAAGGGATTCGTGTACGAGGGCGGTCTACAGGTACCGCTGAGCGTGCGATGGCCACGAGTGGTGAAGCCGGGATCACGATGCGCGACGCCCGTGACCACCCTCGACCTCGCCGCCACGATCATCGACGTGTCGGGCGCTCCCGCCGACGATACGGCGATCCTCGACGGGACGAGTCTGAGGCCGATCTTCGCCGGAGCCGCCCTGCACCCCCGCGATCTTGTCTGGCACGATGCGCATTATTCCCACCAGGGGGGCCGACCCGCTGCGGCGATCCTCGCCGGCGACGGTGAGGCGCCGGGAACGGAGAAACTGGTCCTTCATTACGAGAACGACCACGCGGAACTCTTCGATCTTGCAACCGACCCCGGTGAATACCGGGACCTCTCATCCGACCGGCCCGAACGAACGGTGGAACTCGTGGGCCGTCTTCGGCGGCGACTCGTGGAGATGGACGCCCTGATGCCGGTCGCCAATCCGACGCCGGTCGATCCCTTCGGACCGGATGCGAATCCAGCGACGCCACGACGGAGGGCTCCATGAACGTCCGCTGGCTGCTGGTCTGCGTACCGGCGGCCATGCTGCTCGCCCATTACGCGATTGACCCTCGCCTCGTGTTCGTCGTGTCGATGGTGGCGGTCGTTCCACTCGTGGAACTGCTCTCGACATCCACCGAACGGCTTTCCGGCAGGCTCGGGGCGGCCGCCGGGGGGATGGTCCATGCGACACTCATCAACCTGCCGGAATTCATCATCGGCGGGGTGGCGCTCGTCAACGGTCTCGCGCCCATGGTCAAGGCTTCGCTGACCGGCTCGATCCTCGTGACTCTCCTCGTGGGCCTCGGGTGTGCCCTGGTCGTGGGGGGCTCCACACGCGGCACGCAGCGGTTCGAACGGTCGCATCTGCGGACCAGCGGTGGCATGCTGATGCTCTGCGGTTTCTGCTTCATCGTGCCGGCCGCATTCAGTTTAGGGCAGCCGGAAGGAGGGCGCGAGCTCTCGCGGGAGATCGCGATCGTGCTGCTCGTGGTGTACGCCGCGAGCCTCGTCGCACTCCTCGCCGGCAGACAGATCGCCGAGGCGACCACACCGGATGGAATGGATGCGAATGGCACTCGTGACGTCTCCCGCAGCGGCGGACCGGTCACCGACATCGTGGCCATCGCGGGCTACGCCGCAGCGCTCGGCATCGTCAGCGAGACACTCGCCGAGTCGCTCGGACCCACGGCCGAGGCGGTGGGGCTTTCAAGCGCTTTCAGCGGCGTGGTGCTGCTGGGTGGCCTGGGCGGCGTGGGCGAGGTGCTGGCGGCCATGCGTTTTTCCCGGGCCGGTCGTACCGATCTCGTGCTGTCATCGACGGTGGGATCCACGATCCAGATCGTGCTCCTGGTCGCGCCGCTCCTGGTGCTTCTGGGTTGGGCCATCGGCGAGCCGATGAACCTCGCCTTCTCCGGATTCGAAGTGGTGGCGATCGTGGCGAGCATCGTGGTGACCCGTTCCCTGATCGACGATGGACGGGTGACCTGGATGGAGGGAGTCCTCCTGCTCGCCGCATACGCGATACTCGCCCTGGGTTTCTACCACCTGCCCGATGCGGTGGCGGATGCCGATGGACGAAGGGTGCTGATGGTGGAACCACTCGCGCACGATCTGCCCCTTCGCGACAGTCCATCCATGAAGCGTGTCGAAACGGATCGGGGTACAGGGGTTCTCGTCAACGAGTGAACAGGAGCAAGCAACATGATCGCCTTTCGCACGACCATCGATCCCCAACGCGACCATGCAAATTCAGGATCGATCCTCATTCGACTCATCGGTCCCGGACTGATCTCGGTCATCACGCTGTCGAGGCCCGGGTCGGCCACGACTCCGGCCACTGCGGCCGACTGGCCAAATTGGCGCGGGCCATCGCAAAACGGCATCGCAGCCGGCAGCGGCTACGTCCGTGAATGGAGCCCTGAGTCCATGGTGCTCTGGCGAGTGGCCCTGCCCGGCCTCGGAGCAAGCACGCCGGCAGTCTGGGGTGATTCGATCCTGCTCACCTGCGGCATCGAAGGCAAGGATGCCGCGCTGTGCATCGGTCGCGACGGAAAGGAGCGCTGGCGGACGCTGCTGGGCGACGAGCGCCCCGGCAAGCACAAAAAGGCGACCGGCTGCAACTCCTCACCGGTGACCGACGGCCGCCACGTGTGGGTCTATTTCAAGAGCGGCGAACTGGCATGCCTGTCTGTCGCCGACGGCAAGGAACGCTGGAGGACGAATCTGCAGGAGCGATTCGGCGAGGACACGCTGTGGTGGGATCTCGGCACCTCCCCGGTGCTCACCGATCGGGCGGTCGTCGTGGCGGTGATGCAGAGCGGACCGAGCTACCTCGTCGCCTTCGACAGGCTCTCCGGAGAGATGCTCTGGAAGCATGATCGCCTGCTCGGTGCTCCCGAAGAGGCTGCCCAGAGTTATTCGACGCCCGTGGTCGCGAAGGGAGATGCCACCAGGGGCGAGCCCTCGGAAGTCCTCTTCGTGCTCGGGGCCGACCACGTGCCCGCCCACGATGCCGCCGACGGCAGTGAGCTGTGGCGGGTCGGGG
>JBJTBB010000438.1:0-3247 GCA_046091125.1 Planctomycetaceae bacterium | reverse complement strand
GCACGAGCTTGGCCAACGACCCCGACAGCGTGAAATTCCACCGGGCCTTCGCGCTCGTCGACCGCTCGATTCCCGTGGGCTTCCTGCCGGGCAAGGACCTCAACGCCCGCGACACCGTCCGGCTGTGGAGGGTGATCGAATGAGCCGCAGCCGTGTGATCCCCTGCTCTGTGCCTCTCTGCGGCCCTGGCCGTGCCGGCATGACACTCGTGGAAATGCTCGTGGCCACGACCGCCACGTTGATCCTGATGGCGGCCATCGCCCAGGTCTTCGCGGTCTTCGGCTCGACCGTGTCGGGCAGCCGGTCGGTGCTCGATCTCGACGGCCGGCTTCGCAACGTCGCCTGGCGACTGCGGTCTGATCTCACCGGGGCGACCGCCCGCACGCTCCCACCGCTCTCCCCCGACTCGGGCGAGGGCTACTTCGAGCTGATCGAGGGCCCGCTCACCGACTATCAAGACGCCTCGAACTCCGGCGCCGCCCTCGTGACCGGCACGACGCCCGTCGGCCCGACCGATGTCGATGACGTACTGCTTTTCACCACGCGCAATACGGAAACACCATTTATTGGCCGTGCGCCCACGAACACTACTAATTCGGCCTTCAAGACCGACACATTCGAAAGCACCGTTGCGGAAGTGGCCTGGTTCGCAAGGGTCAACCCCGGCTCCACTAATCCTGTCACTTATACGCTGTACCGCAAACAACTGCTGGTCATGGGATACGTGGGAGCAGACCCGTTCACCGCGAACAACGTGATCAACTCGAACACTTACGGTACGACCTTGGCGGATTACTACAACGCACCTTGCGACATTTCCGTGCGTCGTGAGCGAAGTCCCTCGGGATCGCCGGACCTTCTCCTTCCCAACTCCCTCTCCGACCTGACCCGTCGCGAGAGCCGATTCATGCACAACATCGCCGGCCTCACGGCGACCGGCTTTCCCTTCGCATTCGTCGCTCACCAGACCCCCTCTACGTCGTTGTCGGCCGAGGTGATGCCGGCTGCACTCTCGGGCCTGATTTTTGACTCGACGAGCCCGCGACAGGGCGAGGACGTCGTCCTCGACAACGTGATCGCCTTTGACGTCAGGGTATTCGATCCCGCTGCTCCCGTCTTCGTGACGACCAGCGGCACGCCACTCGTACCGGGCGATCCAGGTTTCTCGAATACTCCTACCGCCTCAGGAGCCTTTGTCGACCTGGGCCACGGCGTGACGACCAACTCGCTTCTGACAGGTGTCGTGCCCCATTACGCCGGCTACGGCGATACTCGGAGCGGCATCGTCGGTTCGGCAAGTCTGCGCCGCACCTACGACACTTGGAGTACCCACTACGAGGCCGATGGCCGCAACAACCTTCCATCGAACAACGGCATCGTCGACGAAGGCACGAATGGCCTCGACGACGACTCTGACGCGGTCATCGACGAGCCCGACATCGACGCCAACGGTGACGGGGACACGCTCGATGCGGGGGAACTTGGCGAGGCCGAAACCTCCCCGCCCTACCCTCACGCCCTCCGAGGGATCGAGGTCCGGATCCGCTGCTACGAGCCAGCAAGCCGCCAGGTTCGCCAAGTGACCGTCCGGCACTCCTTTGTGCCGCACTGATCCGTGTGAAAATCGTACGAGACGCCCGTCAGGAATCGAATTCCTCGGGAATACTGCTGGACACCCGCAGCCGCCGCCGAGATACTCCTAAAGGGGCAGCAAGAGACTTTTCGGGGTTATCCCACATGCATCGCATCTCCGCCCGGCGGGGCTTCACGCTCGTCGAACTCCTCGTTGTGATCGCCATCATCAGCACGCTGATGGGGCTTCTGCTGCCGGCCGTTCAAAGTGCACGGGAAGCCGGCAGGCGGAATACCTGCTCGAACAACGTCAACCAGCTCTCGAAGGCCGTGCAGGCCTACGAGTCGCAGAAACAGGTGATTCCAGGCTGGAGGAATCCACATCCCAACACGGCCGGAACGTTCGCTGTTTCGTGGCCGATTCCACTGCTGCCGAATCTTGAGCGACGTGACGTGTACCGAGCCTATGAGCAGTCGACGGGGCAGGCGTCGAGTCGGCCTTACATCTCAATTTTCATCTGCCCGACATCCCCTCCTGACACGACGACGGACCCATCGCTCGCGTACGCCGGAAATGCCGGAACGACCGCCCGTACAGCCGCCACCAATGGTGCAGCTCAAATAAAAGGCGACGGCGTCATGCTGGATCTCGTCGGAAGCTCAGGTGCACCTTCCTATCCACCCGCCAGAAACAACTTGGATATCGTTTCCTCCTGTGATGGAACTTCAAATACGCTTTTATTCTCCGAGAAGTGCGGTTCTCTCGCAACCCAGTCCCGATGGGACAACGCAGCAAATGCACCTGTGACGACCGGAACTCCCTACGCCATCTTCAATGGCACCGACTTTGATCCTTCAAGGCCGTCGAGCGGTTGGCTTTCCATTTTTGGCATCCCATCAGGCTCGAATAGTAATTCTTCTGACTGCCCTCCGGTGACCACCAAGATCATCAATAGCACGGCAGCTCCAAGCCTGAGCGATTACAGTCATGCAGCTCATCCATCTTCCAATCATCCTGGTGGCGTTGTGGTCGGATTCTGTGACGGACACACGAGCTTTTTGAAGGATTCGATCGCGCCGCACGTTTATGCTCAACTCATCACGTCCGACAGCAAGTGGGACGCGACCAACGGCTACTCGACCAACAGCTCCCGAGCCGCAGGCTGGCTGAATAGAAGTGGCGCAAGCCCCTACCTCCTCAAGGAATCTGACTTCAATTAGCCTGGCTGTCTTCGAGGTGCTTCTACGATCTTCAGCAAGGACCGCCATGCAAAATCAGGCCCCGTCGGCTCAGCGCGGCTTTCCGAAAGGCTTTACGCTCGTCGAGATGCTCGTGGTCATCGCGATCATCGGTGTCCTTGCCGGACTCATGCTGCCTGCCGTCCAGGGGGCGAGGGAAGCCGCCCGTCGGTCCACCTGCAGCAACAACCTCTCCCAGTTGGGCAAAGGGATGGCCCGGCACGAATCCGGCATGGGTCACGTCATGTCGGGGGGCTGGGGTCCGGCATGGCTGGGCGTGACCAATCGCGGCAGTGACTCGGCCCAGCCGGGGGGCTGGGCCTTCAGCATGCTGCCTTGCATCGAGGAGACGGGCCTCCTGGCGGCGAACGAGTCCCTCAACGCATCGTACGCAACCGCCTACTATCAGACGCGCGCGTCCCCTGCCGTCCCTATT
>JBJTBB010000437.1:0-2986 GCA_046091125.1 Planctomycetaceae bacterium | reverse complement strand
GACGAGCTTCGCCGCGAGCACCTCGGCCGCCCGCTTCGCCTCGGCGTCGTCGGCCAGGCCGGGGATCAGCCGGAAGTTCGTGACGATCTGCTTGATCATGAAGGTCTCGTAGGCCTGCTTCTCGGCCACGGCCGCCGAGAGCGAGCTGAACGGCTGATCGAAGGGCGTCTTCGAAAACTCGGCCGAGAGATTCACGCCCCGCTCGAGCTGCTCACGGGACAGTTCCTTCGACTCTCCGCCCCAGGTCACCCGCGCCCGCGGCGTACCCAGGTTGCGGACCTTCAACCCGTAGCGGTTGAGGTCGTCGTTGAATGACCCGAACGGCAGGATGCTGCGAGTGCTCGCGCGTGCCGGTCCATCACCGTCGAAGCAGAACGGCCAGCGACGGCTATCCAGCTCGACCCGCGTCACTCCATCGGTGATGGTTGCGGTCTTCACCTCATGGCCGGCCGTGGCGGTCGCCGCGCCACTCTTGGCATCGACTTCGATCGTCCCGATCGCGCCGTCCACTCCAAGCCCGCGGAGGAATGCGTAGGCCATCAATAGCTGTCCGTTGGGACCGGGATGAAACCCGTCACCGCCGCAGACGTCATAGCGGGACCCACGGACCTCGTTGGCCTTCCGCATCGCGTCGATCATCGTGGCATGCACGTCGGCGAATTTGAGGCCCTCCTTGGCGGCGAGCTCGCGGTCGATGTCGCGAAGGTGTGCGAGCGTCTCGTTGTAGGCGACGTGCGCCGGACGGTCGCCCATGTTCTGCCCGGGGCGGAAGAAGTTGGTGTCGACGGCTCCGGGAGATCCCACAACGATCGTCTGCACTCCCGCCTGACGCAGCCGTTCGAGCACCTTCCGCATGTTCGACTCATAGGCCGTGCCGATTTCCGGCTTCCACGGCTGATAGCCGCCGTCATTCATGCCGTAACAGAGCGTGGCGACCGTCGGATCGAACACGCCGAGATCATTGATCGCCCTACTGGCGAAGCCATCGGCCCTTTCACCGGACCAGCCGAACTGCATCACCTGCACGTCGGGCAGACCGGAGCAGCCGAGCAACCAGCACTCCACATACCGGCTGTAGAGCTTCTGCTCGGTGATCGAGTCGCCGATCACGGCGACGCGGGCGTTGGTGAGAAATGGCGGCTGTTCAGCCTGGGTAGACCCGGTGGCGGCAAGAAGCAGGAACGACAGGGTCGTGAAAGCATGACGCGACATGGCAGTACTCCGGGGGAAGCCGGTAGCGTATCGGGGCTTACGATGCCTGAACATGGTCCGGGACCTTTCCGAGGGTCCGACCGATGCCACGGGCGACTTTCTCGGACATATTCGATTGCGAACCAGAGGCGTGCGGACCTATTCTTGCCCGGATGAGCTTTTTCCACGAAACCAGGATCGCTCGAGACCGCGAACGGCATGCCTTGCCGCAGCCTCGGATGGTGCACCGCGTTCGAGCGGTCAACCATGCGGGGCGGCCGACGCTGCTCGTGTGGGCGGCCACGATTGGGATGGCCTGCGTATTCGGCTCGGCCAGCGGCGAGGATTGGCCGGGCTGGCGAGGCCCCCGAGGCGATGGCTCGAGCGGAGAGACCGATATCCCCATCCACTGGGGGACGGATTCAGGAGTCCTCTGGCGGGTGCCGCTGCCGGGCGTCGGGCACGCCTCGCCGATCGTGTCCGGGGGGAGGGTGTTCGTCGCGAGTTGTGACACCGACGCCGATGAGCGATTGCTGATCTGTCTCTCAACGGTTGACGGGAGCATCCTCTGGAAGCGGGTGGTGATCGAATCCCCCCTTGAGATCAAACACCAGCTCAACAGCTACGCATCGAGCACGCCGGCCACCGACGACCGGCAGGTGTACGTGGCTTTTTGGGAGACGATGGGCCAAACCGTACCGGCCCTCAATGTGACCGAGGCACGGGACGCGTCGTTTGGCTCCATGGTCGTCGCTGCGTACGACATCGACGGTAACTCGCGATGGCTCGTGCGTCCGGGGCCGTTCACGAGCTGCCATGGTTTTTGCTCCTGCCCCGTGATCCACGGCGACCTGGTGATCGTCAACGGGGATCATGACGGCGAGGGCTACATCGTCGCGCTCGACCGGGAGAGCGGCCGTACCGTGTGGAGGGTGGCGAGGGACCACCACACGCGCAGCTACGTCACGCCCATCATCCGCCGATTCGCAGGCCGGGAGCAGATGATCCTCTCGGGTAGCCATCACGTGGCGGGCTACGACCCCGGGACCGGGCGGGAGCTGTGGCGGATCGAGGGACCGACCGAACAGTTCGTCGCCTCGCCGGTGGACGACGGTCGCCTCGTCTTCTTCACGGCGGGCTATCCGGACAAGTGCATCGTGGCGATCGACCCGACCGGCTCCGGTGACGTGACCACGACCCACACAGTCTGGAGATCGAATCGTAATGCCGCCTACGTTCCCGCCCCCGTCGTGGTCGGTCCACATCTGCTTCTGACGAGCGACGACGGCGTAGGCAGCTGCTATGTCGCCGGAACCGGCGATCGGCTTTGGAACGCCCGCCTTGGCGGTCACTTTAGCGGCTCGCCCGTGACGGCCTCCGGGCTCGCGTATTTCACCGATGATGAAGGCGTGACGACGGTGGTGCGACCCGGACCGGCGAGCGATGTGGTGGCGAAGAACGAACTTGGCGAACGTGTCTTTTCCTCGCCTGCGATCAGTGACGGACGGATCTATTTCCGTTGCGAGCACCATCTCGTCTGCATCGGCCACGACCGATAGCTGGACGATCGGCAGCTTCCATCTGTTCGCAATCGTCCCCACCCCTTGGGCCTTCCGGAGAACGCACCGCATGGCCAGCCCCACACCGCTCGTGATGCCACCAGCCTTGAGGCCCGCTCGATCCGCTTGTCGATCCTCCACTCGCCGAATGACTGGATCGTTGACATGGGCCACCGCCTGGCTTTCCATCGCATTGGGGGGACTCGCCGCGGATTCCCTGCCACCCGTGGATCCAC